>CAZGZY010000168.1:0-2506 GCA_964530365.1 uncultured Candidatus Saccharimonadales bacterium | reverse complement strand
GGTTTGTCGACGCCTCCAATCCCACTGGCAGTACCATCCACGTGGCGTTCCAGGTGCAGGCATTTAAGCAGGTCAACGACTCGGGTGAGCTCGCATTCTTCGATGACCCCAGGATTGCGGCCGCAGTTACGCCCGCTGTGTCAGAATTCGATATCGGCCCCCGCGAGGCCGTGCGTACGCGCTTCACCATTGACCCGTCTGCGCTAGGCCCCGGCGGCGCCTACGGCGTGATCTTCCTGAGGACCGTGCCCACTGGCCAGGCAGAGGGCGAAATTGCCACCAGCGCCCGCGTCGGCACGCTTCTTATCCTTGACGTCGGCGGCACCGGGATCCGCTCCGGCCGGATCTCCGACCTGAAGCTGCCGCACTTCGTCTTTGGGCAGGCCTCGTTACCGCTTAGCTTCTCATACGCCAACTCGGGTAATCCACCCGACGCTCTGGCATTTTTTCCCAAGCTTGATACCTCCAGCGGTTTTACAGCGCGCCCAGATAACCTCACTGGGCCGTTAGTTTTCCCACAACGCACACGTGTCGTAAAAACAACTCTACATCCCGGCAACGCCCTTGGCATCATAGCGGTAAGCGTCCACGACCGATCCGGCGGAAGCAAGCCGGCTACAGCCTGGATCCTCGCCGATACCGGTATCTGGGCGTACCTGACTTTTCTAATGCCGGTATTATTTATTCTCTTGCCTCTACGCAGCACACTCTTGACTTTTGTTCTGAAGCTTCGGCGGGTTCTCAGGAACGGCTAGCTGTGGAAACTATTTGCCAGGATTAACCAATTGGTTTGTCGGATACTTTCAGACAGGATAGTGGAAAAACAGGCTTAACCGGGCCCAACCCTAGAAAAGGCCGCGGGTTTCGCCACTACGCGACGAGCTCGTATCTTGCTTGAGGAAGCATAACCGAGATGATAAGATATGCGCGTTAACAGTGGGTCTTGTGAGGACCAATCGCCGAACAGTGCGGGGATTATTTACATTCTCGTGGCGACAGGCCCTCATCGCGGGAGCCGCCGTCTTAGCTTCTGCATTTTTCGCCCTGGTGAGCGCCTCCCCGGTCCAAGCCACCACTCAAGGCATCCCGTACCGCATCAACTTCCAGGGCCGCCTCACCGACAACAACGGCAACATTCTCACAGACGGCTACTACAACATGAAACTTCGCATCGCCGACGACCCCACGCTTGGAGGCGGCCACATCCTCTGGACCGAGGATCGCGAGGTGGTGTCCGGCCCCACCGACCTGCGCGTGCACGTGGTAAACGGCCTCTTCAGCATCCAGCTCGGCGAGGTGACCGCGCTAAGCCCCAGCATCTTCAACTCCAGCTCCCAGCGCTATCTTGAGATCGAGCTCCCCTCGACCGGCACCAACTCTTGCTCCACCATCGGCTGCGCGAGCTGGACAGAGGGCGCCTTTAGCCCCCGGCACATCATCGGCGCCTCGCCTTACGCCTACGTCGCCGACACCCTGGACGGCCTAGATTCAACCGACTTTGGTCAGATCACGGCAAACAACACCTTCACCGGCGACAATCTCTTCTCCGCCGGCTCGGGCGTCGGCCTCACAGTGAAGGCAGCCTCCTCCACCGACAGCCTCGATGTGCAAAACTCGAGTGGAGTCACCAAGGCCTACTTCGACTCGAACGGCGCGCTCAACGTCGCCCAAACCATCCAGGCCACATCGAACAACGCCATTGACCTCGGCGCGTCGGGCACCGCTTTTCGTAGCGGCTACTTTGGCACCTCGATCGTCTCCCCTGCCGTCAACGCCACCTCGGTCGGCGGCACCATCACCACCAACGCCGGCACTCTTCAGCGCAACGCATCCGGCACCTTCACCCTTGACCTCAAAGATTCCGGCGCCGATACCACCTTGGCCGTCACCAACTCCGATGCGTCCAAGAAAGCCAACCTCACCATCGAGGGGACCGTCACCGTGAGCACGTTCGCCGCCGCCACGAGCACCCCCGTCTGCTCCAACTCCGGCGTGCTCGCCACCTGCAACTCCAACCCCTCAGGCGTTACTCTCCAGCAGGCCTACTCGGCGGGCAACACCATCTCGACATCCTCTAACGACATTGCCTTCACGCTCAACTCCTCGGACAAATTCACCGCCACCACGGCGGCCGGCAGCACCGGCTACACGACATTCGCACTGACCGACGGCTCCAATGCCAGCCCGCCCTCGCAGCTCGTGCTTATCACCAACAACGACACAAACCAGACCGAAACGGCCGGCCTCAAGGTCACATCGGCCGGCGGCGGCATCACCACCGCGCTCGACGCCTCGGGCTCAAACATCACCAACGCCCTGGCCATCGGCGCCAACGCCATCACCGGCACCAACTTCTCCGTGACGTCCGGAGGCGCGGTCACGGCGGTTGGCGTGAACTCCGGCTCGGGCCTCATCCAGGGCACCGGTGGCCTCACTATCACCGGTACCACGAGCCTCACCGGAGCTGTCACACACACACTGTCCGCCGCCGCGGGCACCGGCACTA
>CAZGZY010000167.1:0-2537 GCA_964530365.1 uncultured Candidatus Saccharimonadales bacterium | reverse complement strand
GGGCTGGCGGCCGATCTAAACATCACGGCGGCGCTGGCGGTCAACACCATGATCACCGCGCAGATTTGGGGCGTGCGCACCCACGGTTTCTTTGGCAATTTGGGCCGCTACTTTGGCAACCCGTTTACCCAGCCGATGCACGTGTTCGAAGGCGCGTTGGAGCTGATCGCCGAATTTTCGCGGCTCATAGGACTTGCCATGCGGTTGTTTGGCAACATCTTTGGCGGCGAGGTGCTGATTGTGATTATGGGCTTCATTACCGTCTACTTGTCGCCGCTGGCCCTCCCGCCTTTCATGCTTCTGGAGCTGTTTGTAGGTTTGGTGCAAGCCTACGTATTTTTTATGCTGACGGCCGTGTTTATATCATTGGGCACGATCCGCCATAGCGAGCATGACCCCAATCCAGAGGATATAATTACCCACCCTGGAGCGGTGCATGTCCAAACTAGTTAATAATAAAAGGAAGAAGTAACAATGGATGCATTAGCATTTGGTCTGACATATTCGATCGCCGGCGGTTTGGCCGCTGTGGGCGTGGGCCTGGTAGGAGCTGCCGCCGTCGGCGCGGTCGGCCGTAACCCCGACGCCATCGGCATCATCCGCACGATGATGATCCTAGCTATGTCGTTTGTGGACGCTCTAGCCATCATCGGCTTGGTCGTGGCTTTGATTATTAAGTTCCTAAAGTAAAGTAAAACTTTCTCATGATGCACATTTCTTTGTCTAAGCCTGCGCTCCGCACTCAACGTATGTCGATATACGCTTCGTTTGCGGTGCTCGGCTTATCCTCGAACTGCACTATCATGAGAAAGTTTTAAGGCAAGGAAATAAATGTTTTTAGCAGATACAAGTAGCGGTGGGTTTGCAGGGCTGTTTAGCGCTCTGGGGCTAAACACGCAAACGTTTGTGCTCGATGCTGTGGCCTTTTTGGTAACCGTGTGGATCCTGGGCAAATATGTTTACCCGCCGCTCATGAAAGCGTTGGACGCCAAAAAAGACGAGCTAGAAGCGGCCACGAGGCTGGAGCAGCAGGCTAAAGTGAGTCTGGAGAAGGCCGAAAAAGGCGCGGACGCGGTTTTGGCCGAAGCGCGGAAGGCAGCTGATGAGATCATTTCGAGTGCGCACGCCAGCGCCGCCGAGCAGATTGACGAGGCCCGCAAGAAGGCGGCTGAGCAGGCGGAGCGGATGGTCGGCGAGGCGCGTGAGCAGCTGTCGCGTGATGTGCTGGCCGCCCGAGCTACCTTGAAGGCCGACACCACTAAACTAGTGGCTAAGGCAACCGAGACCATTTTGGACGAGAAGCTCGATGACGCCAAAGACGCGAGCCTGATCCACCGCAGCCTGGAGGCCAAGTAGCCATGGCTTCACGCGCCCAAGTTGCCGCCTACGTAGCCGGCCAATTGCCAGACGGGCGAGCCGCCGCATTGAAGCAGGCGGCGGCTTGGCTGCAGGATACGGGGCGGGCGCGCCAGGCCACCTATTTGGTGCGGGACGTGGCCGCGGCGGTGGCGCGCGAGGGGTATGTGACGGCCCGGATAACGACGGCCCGGCCGCTCGCCCCCGGAGCGCAGGCTGAGATTGAGCAATACATTAAGGGTCAGACCGGAGCCAAGCAGCTAGAGCTTGAAATGGTGGTAGACCGTGACGTCATCGGCGGGGTTCGGGTAGAAGTGCCCGGCGCCGAACTTGATGCTACGGTCCGCCGCAAGCTCGACCGGTTCGTACAAGGAGACAATACATGAGTGATCTGAACGTCAAAGAATTAAGCCGCGAGCTGCAAGAGGCTATTGAAGGCCTGCGCTCCACCGAGAACCTCCAGGAAACGGGCGTCGTGACGCGTGTATCCGACGGGGTGGTGTGGATTTACGGCCTGCGCGGCGCGGGCTACTCCGAGGTGCTCGAGGTGGAAACCGACAGCGGCGCGGCAGCCCGGGCCTTTGCCTTGAACCTGTTTGAAGACGAGGTAGGCGCGGTGCTGCTCGACAAAGAAACCGGCGTGCGGGCCGGCGCCAAGGTGCGCTTGTCCGGCAAAGTACTGGAGGTGCCGGTGGGACCGGAACTGCTGGGGCGGGTGGTTGACCCGTTGGGCCGCCCGCTCGACGGCTTGGGCGAGATTAAGACCAAGCTCACCGGCCTCATCGAGCGCCCCGCCCCGGGCGTGATGGCCCGCAAGAGCGTACACGAGCCCATGGCCACCGGCCTCGTCGCCATCGACGCGTTGGTGCCGATCGGCCGCGGCCAGCGCGAGCTGATCATTGGCGACCGCCAGACCGGCAAGTCGGCCGTGGCGATTGACACTATGATCAACCAATCCCGCCAGAAGACCGGCGTGGTCAACATTTATGTGGCGATCGGCCAGAAGCTGAGCAAGGTGGCGGCACTGGTGGAGCGCCTCAAGACCGAGGGTGTGATGGACCAAACCATCGTGGTAGCCACCTCCCCCGCCGACCCGGCCGCGCTCCTTTACCTGGCCCCCTACGCTGGTACGGCCATGGGCGAGTACTTCCGCGACAACTCGCAGCACGCGCTCATCATTT
>CAZGZY010000166.1:0-2545 GCA_964530365.1 uncultured Candidatus Saccharimonadales bacterium | reverse complement strand
TGAGGTCGTCGGCGGGGATGAAGATGGTCTGGATGGCGGTGATGGAGCCGTTGGCATTGGAGTAGAGGCGGTCTTGGAGGCGCTTGAGGTCGGAGAAGATGGTGGCCTGGTAGCCGCCTTCTGACGGGATCTGGCCCATCATGGTGGAGAGCTCGTTGCCGGCTTGGATGTGGCGGTAGACGTTGTCGACGAAGAACAGGATGTCGCGCTTTTCTTCGTCGCGGAAGTATTCGGCCAGGGTGGTGGCGGCTAGGCCAACCATGGCACGCATGGCCGGGTTTTCGTTCATTTGGCCGTAGAACATGGCGGTGGTGCCGAGCATTTCGCGCTCTTTTAAGGTTTCGTAGAGCTCGTGGCCCTCACGGATGCGCTCACCAATGCCGGCAAAGAAGGCGAGCTTGGTGGGGTCTTTGCCGATGTTGTGGATGAGCTCCATGATGAGCACCGTTTTGCCCACACCAGCGCCGCCGATGATACCGATTTTGCGCCCCTTGACGAAGGGGGTGAAGAAGTCGATAACCTTAATGCCGGTTTCGAGCAGCTCGTCTTTGTTGCCGTAGAGCTGGGACGAGCTGGCGTCGGTGTAGATACTGCGGCGCGGCACTTCCGGGCCGATGGGCTCGAGTTTGTCGGCGGGGAGGCCGACGGCGTTGAAGAGGCGGCCCAGGGCGGCCTTGCCGGTGGGGACCGAGATGGTGGTACCAGTGGAGACGACTTTGGCGCCGCGACGAACGAGGGTACTAGACATAAACGTGATGCAGATGGCGTCGCGATGGTCGTTGAAGGAGTTGATCTCCAGGAGGATCTCGGGGTGGCCCTCGATGGTCATGATTTCTCGCAGCGACGGCCGGTGGTCGCCGGTGAAGGCCACTTCCACGATGAGGCCGCGAATGCTAACGATGTGGCCGACGAGGCCACCGCCAGCCTTGGGGGGTTTGGGGGCAGGGGCGGGCTGATCGCTGGCGGCTGGGGCGGATGGCGCAGTGACGGCCGGCGCGGTTGGGGTCGCGGGCCGAGGCTCGGGCACGGCAGAAGCAGCCGGAGCAGCCGGGGCCGGAGTCGGGCTGGTTGGGGTTGCCGTTGGGGTGTCCATGCTCACTTCAAACTAATGCTTATGGTTATTTTAGCACGTTAGCCCACGCTCAGCGCGTTCATGGCGTTCACAATTTCTTTGATGCGATCGTCGGCCTCGCCGCGGCGAGCGCGGTTGTAGTTCATAACGAGCAGGGTTTGGAGCTCTTTGGCACGCTTTTTGGCGCTGGACATGGCGGTGAAGCGTGAGGCGTATTGGGCCAGGCGGGATTCGAGGATGACCTGCGAGAGCGCAATTTCCATCATGACCGATTCGAGATAGCGGACGACGTCGTCGACGCTGGGCTCAAAAAGATATTCGCGGGCGGAGATAATTTCACCGCCCTCCTTATTCTCGGCTTCGGCCGCGTCGCTACCGAGCGCGCGCACCCGGCCGAGCAGGCTAATGCGGCCCACTTCCTGCACCGAGAGCGAAATGTAGCGCTGGAACCAGACCGTGGGGTTTTTGTAACCTAGAAGTTCATCGACGATGGGGCCGACATCGATGGCTTGGTCGATATCGGGCAGGCGGAAGTAGCGGTTAATATTGGAGTGGTTTTGCACAAATTGGGTGGCGCCGTGAGCGCCGATCACGATGAGGTCGGTGGTGGCGGGATCGATGTTTTCGAGCACGGTTTTAACAATGCGGGAGTCGATGTCACCGGACAGGCCACCTTCGGAGGTGAGGGCCAAAAACACGTTGGGTTTGTCGCGCTTGGGGCCGTTTTTGCCAGTGAGGCGCTCGGTGGGGTCGACGCGCAGCTGGCTGTAGATTTGCCAGAGATCGTCGAAGAATAGCTGGCTGCGGGACACGCGGTCTTTAATTTTACCGATGCGCATGGAGGCGATGGATTCGAAAATGCCGGTGAGCTCGGAGACGGTGCCGACTTGGCCGGCTTCTTTTTCGATGGCTAGGGCGTTGGAGCTCATAGACTAATGTGGGACCTCTGATACTGGTTATGATTATAGCATTTGCTACACTAATGGTATGCAAAGGGGCAAAGACTATATCGGCGTTGGTGTGGGCGCCATGATTTTTAACGAACAGCGCGAACTGTTGTTGTGTAAGCGCGGCCGTGAGGCTAAGAACGAACGCGGCTGTTGGGAATGTCCGGGTGGCGGGATTGAGTTTGGAGAGACCATGGCGGCTGCGGTGAAGCGTGAGATTAAGGAAGAGCTTGGGGTAGACATTACTCTGGCGCAGCAACTGCGAGCCGTGGATCATCTGATCCCCGCCGAACGCCAGCACTGGGTGACTTCGCCGTTCGTGGCCAGCCTGGCGCCCGGGCAAACGCCGAAAATTATGGAGCCGCACAAATGCGATGAGATCGGTTGGTTTGCACTCGATAATTTACCCGCACCGCTGTCTTTGGCCACACAGCTAAATTTGGCGGATTACCGGGATTATGTGGCGGGCGTGGCGGGGGCGCTAGACCGGTTATGATGCGGGTCCAATAGGTCGATTTTCGACCCA
>CAZGZY010000165.1:0-2560 GCA_964530365.1 uncultured Candidatus Saccharimonadales bacterium | reverse complement strand
CGTTGTTGGCGCTTGGGGTTAGGTTGGGTTGCTTTCGCCGTTTGGTACTAATCACCTTAGATACACAGCTATGTAGAAATTTTTAGGGTGTGGGGCCCCGGTTGGGGCCCCACACGCTCAATGCGTCTTTGGATCAGAAGGTTGTCAGCCGGTGCTGGAAGGCGCCGGTGACGGAGACCGGGAGGTCGCGGGTGCCGGCGGGGCCGAGGGGCTCGGCGAAGCGGCAGCTGCGGCCAATGCCCGGCGGATCAGCTCCTGGACAGCCAGGTTGCCACTGGCAACGCAGGCTTGGAGCTGGGCGACGGTCGCGGTGCGGATCGACGTGGCGGTGAAGTTGCCACACGAGCCGGCGCCGGTCTGTCCACCGTTGCCTCCCGAGTTGGGGGGCGGTTGCGTGCCGCTCGCGTCGGTGATGTTGATCGTGACCTGCTGCAGGACCTGACCGGTGGTCGGGTCCAGCTGGGTTACTACCGCCGGCTTGCTGCCGTCGGCGTAGAGGTCCACGTACAGCACCGTATTGTTGTTGTTGTTCAACAGGAAGGCGCGGAAGCGGCCCGACCCGATGGGCAGGTACTCGCGGAGCTTGTTCCCGTTGGCGAACGCGTTTGGCACCAGGTTGGCGGTGTTGACGACCAGCTGGGCACTGTTGTCCAGACTGACCGGGTCGACCGCTCGCGGGTCGTTGTCGTCGAGTACGTAGGCATCCAGTCCGTTGAAGTGGCCGGCGTTGACCGAGTCCACCCGGATGAAGTTCCAGTCGACGTACTTCTGCGACTTGCCGCTGTTCTTGGCCTTCTCCGGCGTCATCGCGTAGATGCCGCTGTCGTGGACGTTGCGGACGACGTAGTCACCGCTGTTGTCAGCCTGTGTTGCGTAGTCGGATTCCTGGAAGCCGAAGCTCGCGTTGTCTTGGTTACCGCGGCCGGCCAGGAAGTCCAGCATTTGGCGCTGCGTCTCGACAATGCTCAACGGGTAGACCGGCACCGGGTATTTGCCTGCTGCGATGTTGGGCAGGTACTCGATGGTTGGGTTGCCGTTGGGCGATCCGGTGACCTTGAGATCCCCACAGGGGGCCTCAATCGTACGGGCGCCGGCACCGACATTGCACCGGGTGGCGATCATGATGATCGGATGGTCATCCTTGTCGCAGTACCCGGAGATGTCGGTGGGCTCCCACAGCAGCCTGGGGAAGTCCGTGTAGATCACGTTCGGCAGGCTGTTCATGTGGTTGCCGCCGAACGCGCGGTTGAACTTGTTGTTACGGTTGTTCGCGTCGCCGAAGGCGCAGATGTGCGCGCGGGGCGCGCCACCGACCCATTCCGAAACGCCGACCAAAGGGTTGGCGTAGTTGTTGGCGTCGCGGTCGGAGACATCGATGAGTGCGCTCCACCGGTCGGTTTGCGGGTAGATTGCCGTCTGCGTGGTGTCCGCCGTACCCTCGGGAAGCCCGACGGGAGCGCCGTACACGTACGTCAGGGTGTCATCCCACACGCCCGTGTTGTTGGGCGAGAGCGTCTTCTGCTGCAGCGCCTTGAGGGCGCCAGCCGCCGCGGCGGTTCGCGGTTCGATGTCGAGCAGGTCGTTGGGCAGGGTGCCCTTGTCGACCAGAACGTGACCGATCTGAACGCTGCCGTCCGGGTTGGCCGTCTTCGTGGTGGTCGACTGGGCGGTGTACATGAGCCCGAGTGAGGACGGGTGTACCCCATTCACGCTTGGGTCGGCGATGTGCACCGTGGTGTTGGCCAGGTACACATTCGCGCGGTCGTACATGCTGCCGTTGATGCTGATCGAGGCCGGGATGAGGGCCACGATCATCAACAGGCCGCTGACGACTGCCGTAAGGCCCTCGATCGCGCTCATGCCGTCGTCTTCGTCGAGGAAGATGGTGATGACTACCGAACCGAAGAAGCCGATGGCGAGCCAGACCCAGAACTGTCCGGACATCCCCCACGTGCCGCCGTTGGCGGCGGTGATGTGGTGTACGACGAACAGTCCCAGGCCCTGGTGGACGCTGCCGATGCCTCGCGGGCCGATGACGGGGGTGTTGATGAACCCCCACCACAGGAAGAAAACAGTCGGCGCCCAGAGCCACCAGATGAGGTTGAGCACCAGCGGCGTCTTCGAGAAGCCGGTGGCACGATCCGTGACGCGGCGTGGGGTGCGATATGGTTCGGTCGCCTTCCACCCACGGCTGAGCTTGTCGCGCATTGTGTAGCCCACCTCCATTGCAGTTGCCTTGCCACACCCCAGCGGTGCTCTAAGCTACTCACTAAATGCGAGGAGCTAGGAGCGCCGCTGGGATAAAATCCTTCTGATTTGTCAAAAAACAGTTGCATCGCGAACAGGTCTGCGATGCGGAGTACTTTATAGCATAAAATGCTACTCTTTGCAAGAATGCTCTGCTTCGGTGAAGCTAGAACAAGCCGGGGCCTTCCGTACAGAGGCCTAAGCGGCCATCCGTTTAGTTGGCACTAACGTGCAAGGCAGAACGGAGGCCGAACCGAGAGAGAGGTAACTCGGTTGAGTCCTCTCTTTGCCTGGGTGAATTCAAGTTCACCAG
>CAZGZY010000164.1:0-2595 GCA_964530365.1 uncultured Candidatus Saccharimonadales bacterium | reverse complement strand
CACTAGGCCCGGTGGGTCCAATGCATCGGTTGTGGCCCAACGAGCGGTCATTTGCTTCTCGCCTTCTTATGAGGTGAGCTCGGGGGGTTAGGCGGCTTTGCGGCTGGTCGATCGGCCAATCGTACGGGCGGGCGGTTGGCTGGCTGCGCGGCGTTTGCCTTGGGCTCGTTTGCTGCCGCCGCTGCCGCCCTTGTGCTGCCGTTTGTTGCCCTTTGAGGAGGGCGTAAAGGGGCCGCTTCGGAGCCGGGCATTCCGGTTGTGTCTTGGCATGGGGTCACCCCCTTTCGACTCGGGGTCCAGGTTTTAGATTATACAGTAGACAGGCTATAATCCTAACCATGAGCGCAAAGCAGCCAGCCGAAGAGAAACAGTTTCCGGGCCAGCACGACGGCGAGGCGGTGGCATTTATTTTTCGCCAGCACCCGCTGGTGATGCGCAAGGCGTTGGTGGTGGGGCTGCTGCTGATTACGGTGGGCGTGCTGCCACTGGATTTTCCGCAGGTGTATAGCTCCGATATGTTGGCCGGCTTTTTCACGAAGGTGGCATTTATTATTCCGGCGATCGTGTTTGTGGCCTGGGCTTACCGGTGGGTGGGGTGGTATTACACGGTGTATATCGTGACCGACCGGCGGATTTTGGAGATTAAGCAGAAGGGCTTATTTGACCGCAAGGTGGACGAGTGGCAGCTGGAGGGCATTAATAACCTGAACTACCACATTGGCGGGTTTCAGGCGGTGTTGTTTGGGTTTGGCGACATTACGGCGCGGACGTACATTGGCGATTTGGAGATGAAGACAATTCATAAGCCGGCCGAGATCCACGAGAAGCTGATGCGGGCGGTTCGCAAAGCCGGCGGGGCGAGCGGGTCGACACAGCAGCCCAACTAAGTTAGCATTAACAGTACATAATATTGAGCCGCTAGAGTGTCGGTTCTCCCAGAGGAGTTTGTTTTGCCGAGCAAAGATGACGAGCTGAAGAAGGACAAGTCCGGGTCGCAAGAGGTTTCGGAGAAGAAGGCTAAGCACGAGGCTAAGCCCAAGCCGGAGGCCGAGGTGGTGGAGGCTGAGACACCCAAACCTGAGTCGGCCGATGAGGCGGCGGAGAAGGCCGGGGTTGAAAAGCCCGAATCTGAGAAGGCCGAAGAGGAGCCGAAGCAGGCCGAGGCTGACGAAGCAGCTGAGCCGACGGTTAAGGTGGTGGACCCGGTGGTCGGCCGGAAGTCGCCCATGGCGGCGCTCTCGGCCATGAAAGTCGACCGGGCGAACGTGAAAAGCACGGCGATTAAGGTGGTTTCGGTGGCGGTGGCGTTGCTTGCGGTGGTGGTGGTGATATTTGGCGTGCTGATCTACGGCTACAAGAGCGAGAGCTCGGTGGTTAAGGCGGTGGCGCAGATTATCCCGTATCCGGTGGAGCGCGTGAACGGCCATTTCGTGTCGTATAGCGACTACTTGTTTGAAGTTGACGCCAATAAGCGGGCCTACCAGAACAACGCCAAGCTAAACAACCAGCCGGCGGTGGACTTCAATTCGGCCGATGGCAAGAAACTGGTGACCCAGATTAAGCAGCACTCGCTGGATAAGCTGGAGAGCGATTCGGTGACCGCCCAGCTGGCAGCTGAGAAGAAGGTAAAAGTGACGGATAAGGAAGTTAACGACCTGATTAATCAGCTCTACCAGCGCTACGGCGGCAAGGACACGCTACTCAAGACCCTAAACCAGATCTACGGTTGGAATCTGAAAGACTTGCGTGGGGTGGTTTACAAGCAATTGCTGGCCCAAGATTTGCAGACGAAGGTAACTTCCGACCCGGCCGTGGACGCCGCGGCTAAGGCTAAGGCCCAGGATGTCCTCAAGAAAGTTAAGGCGGGAACCGATTTCGCGGCTTTGGCCAAGCAAAACTCGCAGGCTTCGGATGCGGCTAGCGGCGGCGACCTGGGCTTCTTCACGAAGGGCCAGTTGCCGGATGAATTGTTTACCGCCGCCCAGGCTTTGCAGCCGGGCCAGGTGTCGGATGCCATTAAGGACCAATACGGCTACGAGATTCTCAAGGTGACGGAGAAGAAGGACGATGGTTCGATCCACGCCTCGCACATTCTCATTAAGACCATCGACTTTAATGAGTACTTCCAGGACCAGATCAAGAAGGCTAAGGTCAACAAGTACGTTAAGGTCTAGCTTGCCCTAAAGATGATCTGGCCCAGTCTCCGAAGAACGAAGACCGGGCCAGCAGACCACGAGGGGCCTGAGCATACGGGTTGGGCTAGGGGTTGGTGCGCGCCAAGGCGGGGTGTGCGCGAAACCGCCAGAGCAGGGCAACCGCAACCGTATCCAGACAGCCGTAGAGCACTAGCGAGACCAAGAACGACGGGTGCGCTGACCCGTAGAGGGTGGTGATGTGCCCCAAGACGACATTGACTGGCCCAAGCAGCGCATACTGGGCGGCCGTCATGATCGAGACGGTGGTGGCTAGGACCCCTTCCGGCGTAATTTGCCGGATGATCTGCGCAATGATGACCACCTGGGCGACCCGCGTCCAGGCGAGCGGCAGGAGGGCCAAGAGCCCCCAGTGGCCGGGGAGAATGGCTAGCCCCAGGTA
>CAZGZY010000163.1:0-2598 GCA_964530365.1 uncultured Candidatus Saccharimonadales bacterium | reverse complement strand
GCTCAACAAGAGAAATTATGGGACCATATTGAACACGTGCGGGGCGATTTGCAGGGCGCGCTGGGTGGTAAATTTACGATGAAATTTGTGCCGCGATTGCATTTTAAGCGCGATACGGGCGGGGAATACGCGGCTGAAATTGACCGTTTGCTGAAGCAATTGTGATCTGATTTATGCTTATGCTACAGTAGACATACTTAGGGAGCGCGCCAAGGGTGCCAGAGCATGTCTTCGGTCCAGGTGAAGAACGGAACGGGTCGCTAGACACCGGTGCCAGCGCGGAGGCATTCCGGCATCACGCGGAGAATATGCAAGCAGAGCACGTGGCCGGTGAGGGCCGGCGAGAGGGGCGTCGCTGGCCGTTTAACCGGCAGGGCAGGGCCGCTCGAGAAGAGGCTGAGGACCGGGCCCGGGCGGCGCGGGCCGATCGAGTGGTGGCGGCGCGGGAAGCCGTAGAGACGGCCGTGGCCGCGCCGGATTACGCGACGCAGCAGGTGGACGCCGAGGTGCGCCGCATTGAGGCGGAGCGCAAGTCGCTTGAGGCGGCCTTGGCCCGAAAGGCGGCTCACGGAGCGGGGCGGTCGCACGCTCCGGGTGCGCAGGAGCACACGCCCGCCGGGCAGGGGCCGCATCCAGAAGCTCATGGGGTGGACCGAGCGGGCACTGCTTCTGGCGCCCATGTTGGTCGGGCGGCTGTACCTGGGATGATGGACCCAGAAGGGCTGTTTATGCCCCCGCCCCCGCCGGAGGCAGACCCGCCGTGGGAGCCGACTCTTGGCGATAAGGTGGGGTATGCCGGATTTAAGATTTGGGATTCAACGCTTGGCTCGCATAAGGACTCCGACTGGAATGTTACCGCGCGAGGCGGGAAGAAACGCAAGAACCCGTTCCGTCCCGAGGAGCATAATGCCACCCAGGCACATGTGCCGGAGCCCCATTCAGCGGCGCCGCAGTACTGGGACTACCAGGCGAGAGCGTGGGTGGAGAGCGGGCGGACGACGGTTCATGTGGACCCCGTGGACGCTGCCCAGGGGGCTTTGCAGGCTGGCATGATGTCGGCTGGACTCATACCACCTTCGCCGAGCCGTTTGGGCGGTGGGCACAACGGCCCGGGTGTGGAGCACCACCCCGCGCCGTCGCAACACTCACCAGCTCCGCCGGAGCGTCCGCCGGCGTCGCCCGACCGACACGAAGTGAAGCGGGCTGAGCGCGAAGCCCAAAGGCTCGAACGTGAGCGGCAGAAGGCCGAAAAGGCCGCGCTGGATGCGCAGAAGCGCGCTCAGCGAGCCGAGATTGAGGCGACCCACAAACGGGAGGCAGAGGCGCGGCGCGCGGCGGAAGTGGGCGCAAACGTGGCGACGGGCGTCCTAACGAGAGAACCAGCGGTTCTAGCGGGAGGCGACGACGAGGCATCCCAGCAGCGCTGGGATGCGTTGGCTGAGGTGGCCGGTGCGCCGCGCCATGACTTTGGAGACAAGATCGCTGACTCTTTGGAGCAGAGGGGGCGGGGGATTAAGAGCCGGGCGGCTGAGCTAGTTCAACGAGCGCTGCCGGCGACCCACGACGGGGGAAAGCCACTGCCTCCTGTTTCGGTGCGGGTTGCTAAGCGGGTTGGCCACGCTCTGTCGTCGCTCAACCCTTGGGGTGGCGATAGCGGAGGAGGTGGCGATAACGCGCCGGCGAGTGAGGCCGCCAACCCGACCCGTGCTGCCGAAACCAACGCCATGGGCGAGCCGGCGCCCGACTGGATGACGGCTACTGGTGCGATTCCTTGGCCCGAAAGAGTTTCGATACCCGTGGAGCGATTTAAGAATCTAAACAGCGATGGAGATTTTTCGCGGGAGTTTGAGCGCATTGAGCGGGAACACCCGGACAGGCCGGACATCCGGTTGGCCAACTTAATAGTGTTGCAGCACCGGGTGGTGGATGTGGCGGCGCGCGACCACCGGGAATTGAATATTGAGGTGACGGCGGGCAAAAACGGGGAACGGCTGGTAGTGCCGATGGCGAAGCATGTCCAATTGGCTATTCAAAGGGCTAAAGTGGCGTCGGACGCGTATATAAGGGAGCAGAACTAGTGGCGGGCGATATTATAGGGCCAGACGACCAGGATGCTCCGGGGTGGCATCCGCGGCCGCTTGAGCTTGGTGTGCCGGGAGCTGCGGCCGGGCCGGAGCAACTCCAAGACCATCCAGTCGAAGAAATTGACCCTGAAGAGGCGAGGAGAATCGTTGGTAGAACCGAAATACATGGTGAGCCGTATCGGGGCGACCGCTTAACCCGTGACACGTTGGAGTCGGAAGGGTTAGCTCCTAGCTATAGGATCGAGATGGATGATGTTGCGATGTCGTTTTCGCAGCCTTATGAACTCGCTCCAGGGGGCCGATTGGCGGTAGTGGGTTATGTTGAGAAGGGTGGGGTGACGGTTGCCCGTTCGTTTTACCGTAGTAGCTCGCAGGGGGTGTGGCGTTTATTGCCGTATTACGGGCTCAATTCGGACAACCGTATCTCGCATTATGGCAAAGGTTATGGCGGTGACGGTGACAGCATTACTCTTCCAGCGGAAGCCCAGATGGCCTTGTCAAGTATTGCGAATGA
>CAZGZY010000162.1:0-2610 GCA_964530365.1 uncultured Candidatus Saccharimonadales bacterium | reverse complement strand
AGAGTATCCCAACCCCCCCAACGGCTGGTGTAAGCGTAAGGGCAACCCGGATGGGCCCCCTTTAATGTAATGCGGGCGCGCCCAGCCGCCCTAAGGCCGGCGCGGACGCTCCATGCGGGAGCCCGTTTGAGACCGGAGGCCCGCAATTAGTAAACAGCGAGCCGTTAAGAGATAATGACTCTATGAACTACTACGAGGTGTTGGTAGGTGCCATGACCTACCACGGCGAATCAGCCCTCACCTACAGCGCCGACCGGGCGTTGTCGGTGGGTCAGATTGTACGCGTGCCTTTGCGTAACCAGAGCGTGCTGGGCCTCGTTGTGCAAAAAGTGCACAAACCCGGCTTTGCCGTCAAACCACTCACCGCTGTCGCACCTTACCCGCCCGTGCCAAAACAAGACCTGCAGTTGATCGCCTGGATACACAAGTACTACCCTGCCCCTCTCGGCGCAGTGGTGCGATTGTTCGTCCCCCCCACCGACCGATTTCCGATACCCGAAGTATCGAATGCTCGGGAGGCTGCAGCCCGCTCCGATACTTCTACATTCGGGATTCGGGATTCGGTCTCGCCGCCACTGACGAACGATCAAACTAACGCTCTCGCAGCCATAGCCGGACCGGGCACCTTTCTACTGCACGGCATTACCGGCAGCGGCAAGTCACGCGTCTATGTAGAGCTAGCCGCCCGAGCACTGGCCGCTGGCAAGTCAGCGCTGGTACTAACGCCCGAAATTGGTCTAACCGCTCAGTTGACAGCGACCTTTAGAGCCAGCTTTGGCGACCACGTCTATGTACTGCACTCACAGCTCACAGCGGCGCAGCGGCGCAATATCTGGTACCAGGTACTCGTTAGCGCCACGCCAGTAATTGTGATCGGCCCTCGCTCGGCTCTGTTCTCACCCATTCGTAACCTAGGCTTAGTTGTCTTGGATGAGTCACACGACAACGCCTACAAAAACGAATCTGCCCCCCACTATCAAGCCAGCCGCGTAGCCGCCAAGCTGGCAGCGCTGCACGACGCTACACTTGTCTTAGGCTCCGCCACGCCAAGTATCGAAGACTACTACCTAGCAGGCGTCAAAAATCGACCAATTGTGGCAATGAATCAGCTCGCCGTAGGGACCGATACCCGAATTAGCGAAGTATCGAATGCCCGGGGAACTGCAGCCCTGTCCGATACTTCGACATTCGACATTCGGGATTCGGGATCTGATACTTCGACACTTCGGAATTCGATAGGTATAGAAATGATCGATATGCGTCGTTCCGAACACTTTAGCCGCAGCCCGCTCCTCAGCAATCTCCTGATTGACCAGATTGCGAGTGCCCTAGCGCGCGGCGAGCAATCGCTGGTGTACTTAAACCGCCGCGGCACAGCCAACGTGGTGCTCTGCCAAAGCTGCGGTTGGCAGTCGCTCTGCCCCAACTGCGACCTCAGCCTGACCTATCACGGCGACAGCCACCAGCTGCGCTGCCATGTTTGTGGGTTTGTCGGCCAGCTGCCCACCAGCTGCCCAGTGTGTAGTGGCACCGACATTTTGTTCAAAAGCGTTGGTACCAAGGCGGTGGTAAGCGCCCTGCAAAAGCTGTTCCCCGCTGCCCGGCTGCAGCGTTTCGATACCGACGCCAAAAAGGCCGAACGCCTGGAACAGCACGTGGGAGCTCTGGCCGAGGGCAGCGCTGATATCATTGTGGGCACCCAAATGATTGGCAAAGGGCTGGATCTGCCAAAGCTGTCGGTGGTAGGGATTGTAAATGCCGATTCATCACTGCTCATTCCTGACTACACCGCTGCCGAGCAAACCTACCAGCTGATTGGCCAGGTGGTAGGCCGGGTGGGCCGCGGCCACCGTGCCGGGACGGTCGTGGTGCAAACCTACGACCCCGAGAATGTCACGTTGCAGGCGGCGCTTCACCGCCAATGGCAGCAGTTTTACGAGGCCGAGTTGGCCGAGCGGCGCGCTTACCATTTCCCGCCGTTTGTCTATCTGCTCAAACTACGGGTTCTGCGGGCCAGCTCCAAAGCCGCCGAAAAAGCCGCCAGCGGCCTAGTGACCATGCTTAAACGAGATTTTCCAGGTGTTACCATCGACGGCCCCGCGCCGTCGTTCCACCCGCGCGAACGGGGAAAGTACAGCTGGCAGTTACTGGTCAGGTCAGCCCACCGTGGCGCCCTGCTTGAGATTGTTCAGGCGCTGCCCTCGGGTTGGCAGTACGACATTGACCCCATTAACCTGCTCTAGCGATAGCCCTGCGCTCACCGACGCTCGGTCTGAAGACCGGAGGGGTAGGCCAGCCCGGCCTTCCAGCGGAAGGTCGGGCGTGCGCCAAGGGGAACCCTTAAGGGTTCCCCTTTTAGACTATGGGAGCGCGGCTGGGAGCAGAGCTCCCAGCGAGCCGCAGCCCCTTCCCCTGATGTTAGTGAGCATAGATCTATCGTTAAGTTCTAGTCTATTGCTGACCTCTGGTATAATTGTCGCTAATGCACGACAACGCACTTATAACCCTTCCCAACGCACACCTGCGGCAAGCTTCTAAGAAAATCGGCTACATAGATGAGAACGTCGCTAAGCTAGTTCGGCACATGGAGGCAGTTACCCTGGAGTGGGA
>CAZGZY010000161.1:0-2625 GCA_964530365.1 uncultured Candidatus Saccharimonadales bacterium | reverse complement strand
ACGGCCGGCGAAGACTTTAGCTTCGCTCAGGCGCAGCAGGTAACACGGCACCAGATAGCTCACGAGGCCAACCGCTACAATGAGGGCGAATTTGGGCATGAGAGTGAAGAACCCGCGGTCGGCGGCGTAGAGCGGGATAACTTGCGAGATGAGCAGGTAGATGGTGGCGGTCATGATGGCGGCCGAGACAACCATGGGGATGACGCCGCGGATGATCTGCGCCTCGCCGAAATTGCCTTGGCGGCGGCGCAAGATGCCGGCCAGCGTGAGGGTCTCAAGGGCGGCCACGATGCTGGCGCTCATGGCCAGGCCTTCCACGCCGTAGCGGCGAGACAGGATGATGCTCAGGAGGATGTTCAGCGGGATGCTGCCGAGGCTCAGATACAGCGGGGTTTTGGTGTCCTGCATGGCGTAGAAGATGCGTGAAACAAGCATGAACAAACTCGTGAAAACAATGGTGCCGGCAAACCAGCCGAGCGTGGCGGCGGTGGCGGGGTCGCCGAAGCCGTAGAGTAGCCGCACGATGTAGCCGCGGGCAATCATGGCAAACAGGGCGGCGGGGATGGCCAGGAACAGAATGAGCCGGGCGGTCTGGACGTAGCCCTCAATGAGCTGCTCGCGGGCGCCGCCGGCGGCGTGGGCGGCCAAGCGCGGAAATACCGCCGAGGTAATGGAGCTGCCAATGAGCACGAGCGGGACGTTTTTAAGATTGTTGGCCAACGCGAACTGAGCGATAGCGTTTTGGTTGATGGTGGAGCCGATGATGGTTTCGACGGAGTAGTTGATCTGGTCGATGCCTTGGTCGATGCTACGCGGGATCATGAGCTTGAGTGTGCGGCGCACTCCGGTGAGATTGAGCGCGAGAATGGGCCGGTATTTAAAGCCGAGGCCGTAGAGCCCGAGCCATTGGAAGAGCGCCTGCAAAATTACGCCCAGCACGACCCCCCAGGCAGCCCCGTAGATGCCATAGCTCCGGGAGAAGACGAGAATCCCGGTAATGATCCCGACGTTATATAACACGCCGGCGAGAGCGAAGATCACGAAGCGATTGAACGCCTGCTGGACACTGCCCAAGACGCTAGAGATGGCAAACAACACCGGCGTAATGGCCATAATGCGGGTGAGCTCCACCGCCAGCAGGTGGGTGGAGGCGTCGAAGCCGGGGGTGAGGATGCTGGTGAGGGGGCCGGCGAACACAATGATGATGACGCCGCCGGCGATGGTGGCCAGAACCAACAGGTTGAGCAGGCTGGAGGTGACGCGCCACGCCTGGTCGCGCTGGTCTTTGTGCAAGTGCTCCGAGAGCACGGGGATAAACGCCACCGCGAAGGCGCCGGAGACGAGCAGTGTAAAGAGCAGCTCGGGCAGCCGGAAGGCGGCGTTGTAGGCCGATAGCTCCGGCCCGATACCAAAGTGCGCCACCAGCAGGCGGTCGCGAAATAGGCCGAGGAGGCGGCTGAGCAGGTAGGCGCCGGAGATAATCATGGCGGCATTGCCAACGGTTTGGCGCGCGTTGGCCTGGGTGAGGAGACGCTTGGCTTGTTCTACCATGTGGGCGCCGGTTGGGGTGTTGGTGTTGGTGCGGTCATGCTAGCTGTCATTATACAGCGATTTGCGCCTGGAGCTACCTGGAGCCATGGTTTTAGGCCGCGGTGGGAGAGCCGGAGATGTCGGGAGCGACATCTTGAGGGTCGGCGCCGGGTTCGCGCGGATCGTCGGCCTTGGGGGCATTGGGACGGGCGCCGGCTACCTCGGTGAACTCGTCGCGGTCGATGACTTCATCTTTGATGAGCTTAGCGGCGATCTTGTTGACCTTGTCGCGGTGGGAGTGGATAACCTCGCCGGCGCGCTTAGCTGCTTCGTCGATGAGTTCGGCCACTTCCTCGTCGATGATGCCGGCTACTTCCTCCGAGTAGTTCTTGCCCTCGCCGAAGTCGCGGCCGAGGAAGATGGAGCTCTCGCCGGTGCCGAAGACGCGATTTTTGAGCTTGGTGCTCATGCCGTTGTCCATGATCATGTGGCGAGCCAGTTGGGTAGCTTTTTGGAGGTCGTTGGAGGCGCCGTTGGTGATGTCGCCAAAGACGATTTGCTCGGCCATGCGGCCGCCCAGCATCACGGCCAGGTCATCTTTGTAATCGGCCACGGAGGTGAGGTGGCGGTCTTCGGTGGGCAGCTGCCAGGTGAACCCGCCGGCCCGGCCGCGGGAGATGATGCTCACTTTGTTAACCGGGTGGGCGTTGGGCAAGATGTGCGCCACAATGGCGTGGCCGGCTTCGTGGAAGGCGGTAATTTCCTTCTCTTTGACGTTCATCACGTGGGTTTTGCGCTCGGGGCCCATGAGGACTTTCTCCAGGCTGGAGTTGAGGTCTTTGCGGTTAATCTTCTTCTGGTCGAGGCGGGCAGCCAAAATGGCAGCCTCATTGAGCAGGTTTTCGAGGTCGGCGCCGGAGAAGCCGGGGGTCTTCTTGGCGATTTCGTCCAGGTCGGCGTCTTTATCGAGCGGTTTGCCGTCGGAGTGGACCTCCAGGATGGCCAGGCGCGACTTGTAGTCGGGGGCGTCGAGGGTGACACGGCGGTCGAAGCGGCCGGGGCGCAGCAGCGCCGGGTCGAGGACGTCGGGGCGGT
>CAZGZY010000160.1:0-2636 GCA_964530365.1 uncultured Candidatus Saccharimonadales bacterium | reverse complement strand
GGGCGGCCGCGAAAATTAGCAATAGCAACACCAGGGGCGTGGAGCGGCGTTTGATCGTCGCGAGCAACTCATGTAGAGCAAAGACCCCACCTTCTCCCTGTTAGCTGGCCTTGAGTACGATAAAGACATATTTGAGCGCAACAACCATGGTGAGCAACCAAACCACCAGACTGATCGCACCCAAGACGTTGGGGCGGGAAGGCGCCGTGTGGCCCATGCCAAAAAAGACCTCGTTGATGGCGTAGAGTGGTGAGGTCCCGATGTCCCCATAGACAACCCCGATCGCGCCAATCGCGAGGGCCAGATGTAGAGGCAGCTTGCGGTTCACACTCACGTGCGGGCGCGGGAGTGTTGATTTCACCATATTAATTTACCAAGCTACTGTTTCTTAATCTGTGATGCGTATCACCCGATGGTCTAGCTACATCGTAGACGCTCGCGGGCGATCAAGCAACCAGATCGACGGGCTGGGGCTCGGAAGGGGGCTCGGCGCCGGCGATCTTGGCGCGGAGGCTTTCGATGAGTGCTGGGCTGGGCAGGCCGGTGTTTCTATCGATCTGGGCAGACGGAATGCGGATAAAATACCCTTCTAGGTGGCGGCCGAGGTAGCGCCCATAGCTTTCGACCTTCATGCCAAACTTTCCGACTTCGTCGGGTTCGCCGTTGACTGAAAAGTGCTTACTACCTTCGGGGCTGTCGACGAGCACGCCCGGGAACTCGACCGAATCGGTTCTCTCTACTACCGCCTCGTCGTCCCGGCTATTTTTAACCTGGACAGCGCTAGATTTGCCGAACCACAGGTCGATCGACCGGTAGGCGTCCTCGTGGGGGCGCGACAACCCCGGGCTTTGGCCGAGCGCCTCTAGTACTTTGAATGTTGCCACCGCGGGCAGAATTCCAGCCCGGATTCTTGTGAAGTCCGCGTCGGTGCCGGTTTTCTCGGTAATGGTTCTAGCAGCGGCCCAAAACCGCTTCATGAAGTCGGCATCGCCGGCGTTATTGATGGCAAAATGCGTAAGCAGAAATTGGTATTCGCATAACTGCTTAAAGAGCGGCTCTCGCTTCTCATATGGGATGGTGCGATCAGCAACTTGCTCTCTCATGTCCATAAAACTTACCAGGTTGGCGAGCACCTCGATGCCCTCCCGTTCTTGAGGGAACTCGCCGGCATACCGCTGCGTAAGCTCGGCTGTGGCGGCGGTGTAGCTTTCGGTGCCCGCGCTATCGTCTGAGCGGTCCGGCCAGTCTTTGGCAATATCTAAGATGGAGCGCGCCGTGGCGGCCTCCTCGGCTACGAGAACACGTGAGGCTTCGGCTTCGGCCTCGGTGTCGCGTAGAGCGCGCAAGGTCTCCAGGCTTTTAGCAAATTGCGCGGGATTGGGAACGTTGGGGCCGGTGTCTTGATCGTTCATGCCAGTAGTTTAGCAGGAATTGGCGCGTATAATGACGGTATATGGCAGATGTTTCGATTATTATTCGGGCCTACAACGAGGATAAGGCTTTGCAGCGGTTGTTGGCGCACTTGCAGACGCAACGGTTTGGTGGCGAGGCGGAGCTAATTGTGGTGGACAACGGCTCCACTGACGGCACAGCCGCTGTGGCTAGCCGGGGCGGAGCGACAGTTGTGACCCTGCCGCAAGCCGAGTTTAGCTACCCGAAGTCGCTGAATGTGGGCATTGAGCGAGCGAGCGCGCCGGTTGTGGTATGCCTGGTGGCCCACGCCTACCCTGAGTCTAATGATTGGCTAGCGCGCGCATGCCGGCACTTCGCCGACGAGCAGGTGGCGGGAGTGTTTGCCTACACCACGCCGCAACCCGATGCCACGGTTTGGGACTGGCTGATATTGTGGCCGGGGGTGGCTTGGGGCCGCTGGCGCGGGGTTAGGCCCGTAAAAGTCGCCGGGCCTGGGGTCTTCGGGGCCACTAACATCGCATTGCGACGGGCCTTGTGGGAGCAACACCCGTTTGATGAAGCCTACGGGTTTGGGGGCGAGGATACGGCCTGGGCAGCGTGGGCATTATCACAAGAATACCAGATTATCCGAGACCCGGCTTTCACTGTTCGCCACTCGCACTATTTGCGAACGTTTGGCCAATTTTGGCGGCAAATTGCGGTATGGGCACGCACAGGAAAGCCCCGCGAGTTTGACCCGGCGGAGCTTGCCTTTCGTGAAAAACGCTAAAATTTAAGCGTTATTTGGACTCTTTGAACTCAACGACCTTGCGCAGTAGTTTGGAGTACTTGCGCGCGACAATGCGGTCGGTGGTGTTCTTGGGGTTCTTGGAGGTGGTGTAGACCATGGTGGGGTCTTCCTCGGAACGCAGGGTGATGAACGGGCGGTTGCGCTTTGGCATTAGGTTGTTTCTCCTTCCTTGGGGGTAATGGAACTGGCGATTAAATAAGCTAGAACGCTGGGGACCACCCAGGTGGTCAGCGCGAGGACGATAACGATGAGCCGGACGACGGTAACGTCAATATCGAGGTATTCAGCGATCCCGGCGCAGAGCCCGGTAATCTTCTTTCCCTTTTCCTTGAGCACTAAGCGCCTCATAGCCGCAGATGAATCCTACCATTATTATTTCTGGAGCCCAAGCAGGGGATTGAACCCTGGACCCCTTCCTTACCATGGAAGTGCT
>CAZGZY010000159.1:0-2701 GCA_964530365.1 uncultured Candidatus Saccharimonadales bacterium | reverse complement strand
GTTATGCTTAACCCCAAGCTTAACTAAGGTATACCATGGGCCAAACCGCTCTCATCGAGCTCAAGTCCGTCGGCAAGGATTATCGCACCGGCGACGAAACCCTGCACGCTCTGGCTGGCGTCGACCTCACCATTAAATCCGGTGAATTCATCGCCATCATCGGGCCATCCGGCTCTGGCAAGTCCACGCTGGCTAACATCATCGGCGGCCTCGACAAGCCCGATACCGGCACGGTTACCGTCGAAGGCGCCGACCTCGCCCGGGCCAGCGACCGCGCGTTGTCCAAATACCGCAACCAGCATATTGGCTTCGTGTTCCAGGCCTTCAACCTCCAGCCTACCTACACCGCGCTCGAAAATGTTATGCTACCCCTCATGCTCTCCGGCATGGGCTCACGTGAGCGCAAAGAGCGCGCCAAACAGTGCCTCACCGACGTCGGGCTGGGCGACCGCATGAAGCACAAGCCCACCGAGCTGTCCGGCGGCCAACGCCAGCGGGTTTGCATTGCCCGCGCTCTGGCCAATAAGCCCAGCATTATCATCGCCGACGAGCCCACCGGCAACCTCGATTCCGCTAAGGGCCGCGAAATTATGGACCTGCTCGGAAACCTCAACAAACAGGGGATTACACTCATCATTATTACCCACGACCTCGAGCTCGCCAAACGCGCCGGCCGGGTGCTGTCCATCCACGACGGCGTGATGAAGGAGGGCCGCTAAATGAAACCGCTAGACCTTATTGGGCAGGCTTTCAAAAACATCGCCCGCCAAAAGTTGCGCTCCGTGCTCACCATCTTCGCTGTGGTGATTGGCGCCACCAGCGTGACCATCATGCTGGCGCTCGTGACCGGCGCCAAAGGGTTCTTCGTGAGCCAATTCTCGGCCAACGGTACCCTGCAGCAGATTTCGGTGTCGTCCCAAACCGACCTCACCAAGTTCGGCGATGGCGGGGGTAGCGGCGGCAACTGCGACAGTTGCGTGAAGCTCACGGACGCCATGGCCGCTAAAATTAAGGCCTTGCCGCATGTCATTGGCATCGCCCGGCGGGTGAGCGCCGGCTCGTTCGAGTCTATGACGTATGCCGGCACTAAGCTCCGCCTGCAGCAGGTGGAGGGCTACGACGCCAATGGCATCGTCGCCAATACCATGCTGGCCGGGAGAGATATAGCGGCGGCTGACACCCCAGAGGTTTTGACAGTTAGCTCAGATTATGCTGATAAATGGGGTTTCAAGGGCAAATACGCTGAACTCGTGGGTAAAACCGTCCAGCTCACCTCGCGCAGCGGCTACTCCGGCGTCGGGGCCACCATCGCGCCGCCGCCGCAACAAGGCCCCGGCGACAACGGTGGCAACCAGCCCCAGCAATCACCGCCCACCGTGCTAACCGCCACCATCATCGGCGTCGTCGACGGCGGCGATCGCGGCGGAACCGTCCGCGCGCCCCTCGCCTGGGTGGTCGGCATGAACGAGCAGCAAATGTACATGCAGACCGACGCCGACCGCGCCGCCCAAGAAGCCGCCAACCGCGCTTGCCAAACCAGCCACATCCCTTGTGCCCAGACCCAGCCCAGAATGACCCTCGTGACCCAAAACTTCATCGACCAAAACGGCTACAACAGCTTCACCGCCAAGGTCGATGACGTTAAAAACGCCGCCGCTACCACGGCCGCTATCAAAAAGCTCGGCCTGGGCGCCGCCGACGCCGAAAGCCTCATTCAAGCCCAGCTCCAGATCTTCAACATCATCAGCCTCATCCTCGGCGGCATCGGCGGCATCTCGCTGCTGGTGGCGGCCATCGGCGTGGTCAACACCATGGTCATGGCCATCCTCGAGCGCACCCGCGAAATCGGCGTCCTGCGCGCCTGTGGCGCCACCCGCTCCACCATCCGCGCCATGTTCACCCTCGAGGCCTCCACGCTCGGCTTCCTCGGCGGCGCGCTGGGTGTGGCCGTGGGCTATGGCCTCACCTTCATCGCCAACCGCATCATTAACGCCCAACTCGGCAGCCTCAACGCCCGCAACATCATTACCCTGCCGCTGTGGCTGGTTGCTTCGGTCATCGGCATCGCCACCGTCATCGGCATGCTGGCCGGCCTCTACCCAGCCTTCCGCGCCTCTCGCCTCAACCCCATCGACGCCCTGCGCTACGAATAATTGCTTATAACCATGTCAAAGCCCCGCGGGGCTAACGTCTTTCTTGCGAAATGCGTTGGCCCGTTGGGGCTGTAGGGGATAGAGTGCCTGACGGCACCTAAATTTGTGAGGCCCGGCATGGGCCGGTCCGGAGTGGCGCCGCGCGCCCGTCTCCGAACCGGCCCTGCCAGTGCGCCGTACCCGCGAGGGTCAGGCGGCCTTTGCCTCCTGGCCGGCGACCAGGTCCTCGCCACTGGGCTCGTGGCGCGCGGGCTCGGTCAGCGCGTTGATCGCGCCGATCGGGTCGTCGCCGCCGGTCTCCACCCTCGCGATGCGGTGAGCGTGGCCCAGGAACAGTGTCCGCTCGTCCGGGTCGCTGGCCAGCACGTAGAAGTCGAACGTCCGTGGCAGGACGCCGCTCTTCCCGCTCATGGTCAGGTCGCCGTTCGGCGTTAGGGTGATCACGACGGTCGTGCCCACCAACATCGCCCCGCCGAAGTCGGTCGTCGCACCGAGGAGCGCAAGCCCCTCGTTGTCTGACCACTTGGCGAGCGCCGGCGTGGAGCAGA
>CAZGZY010000158.1:0-2722 GCA_964530365.1 uncultured Candidatus Saccharimonadales bacterium | reverse complement strand
GAAGAGCAGCGCCTCACGCGCGCCGCTATCATCGAGGAGCTGCATGATGTCGAAAGCCTCAAACGAATCCACCCCGGGCTTGCCCACTAGCCAGCCGCGACATTTTTAACTATAATTGTCCAGTTATGAAAACCGTCTACGTCGGAATGAGCGGGGGAGTTGATTCCTCGGTGAGCGCCGCCCTGCTAAAACAGCAAGGGTATAACGTGGTGGGCGTGTACATGAAGAATTGGACGCGAGACGTCGCCGGGGTGGCCTGCCCGTGGAAGCAGGACCTGGCCGACGCCCGCGCCGCCGCGGCCGTCATCGACATCCCGTTTAAGGTGTTCGACTTCCAGGCCGAATACAAGCAGCAGGTGGTGGACGTGATGGTAGCCGAATACAAGGCCGGCCGCACGCCCAACCCCGACGTGATGTGCAACCAGGAAATCAAATTCCAGCTGTTTTTGCGCACCGCCCTGGCCGATGGCGCCGACCTCATCGCTACGGGCCACTACGCCGCCACCAAAGGCGACCGTCTTCTAAGGGCCGCCGATTCAAATAAAGACCAAACCTACTTCCTCTACCGCGTCACCGCTGGAGCGCTCGAGCGCACTATTTTTCCGCTGGCCGAACTCACCAAGCCCGAAGTTCGCCAAATCGCCGCCCAATTAGGCCTCCCCACAGCCACAAAACCCGATTCCCAGGGCATTTGCTTCATTGGCGAGGTGGGCATCCGCGAATTCTTGCGCCAATATCTCGAAATCGCCCCCGGCCCCATTGTCGACCGCGCTACGGGCCTCCCGCTAGGCGAACACCAGGGGGCCGTGTTCTACACCACCGGCCAGCGCCAGGGCCTGGGTCTCGGTGGTGGCGCGCCATACTATGTAACGGGCAAGAATATGGCCACCAATACCGTCTTTGTGACCACCGACCCGGTCGATGCCGAGCTCGAAACCAGTCATTTCACCATTGGGCAAACCCACTGGATCAATACCCCCCCGACACCCCACCACACCTACCAGCTCCGCAGCCGCCACCGCGCCACCTTCATTGATTGCCAGCTCGAGCCCGCCGTAGACGGCTACCACATCCACCTCTCCCGCCCCGACCGGGCCATTACCCCCGGCCAATCCGCCGTTATCTACGATGGCGATCTGGTGCTCGGCGGCGGCATTATCACCTAGCCACGTAGTTTATAAAAAGAGCTAATGCCAACCCCCGGCGGAGCCCGTACAGTAACATCGGCCCACCCCTACGCCCCGAGGAGGCAAGGCTATGTTGCTGGATCTGGAGTTCCGCAGGCGCTGGCGGGCGCGCCTCGACGAAATACCAACGTGCACCGATGAGAATCGGGCTAGCCTTGGCGAATTCATCGTCTTGATGATGCAGCTGAGCACGGGCAGGGCGCAAGCCGGCCAGCTAGAGCACCAGCGCCAAACTGCGGCCGAGACCTGGGGTTACCGCCTCTCCATCGAGTGGCTTGCCAGCTGGCATAGCCTGTACCTTGGCCTATCACCGGCCGACCGCAGCGATCTGGCCCTCTGGCTCTTCGCCGGGGCGCCTCTCGAAGACGTCTAGGCATCTGCGGTTGGCGACCAAGGGCGGCTTCGTGTACCCTCGCGAGGCCGCCCCGGCACCCTGGGCTTATCGGAAATTTTCCCTCAGTCTGGTACAATACCCCCCATGACAGCTCAAGATATCCGAAAGGCCTACCTCAAATTTTTTGCCGACCGCGGCCACGTTATCATCCCGCGGGCCAATATTGTGCCCAAAGAAGACGCCACCACGCTCTTCACCGGCTCCGGCATGCAGCCCATGATTCCATATTTGCTCGGCGAAACTCACCCGGCCGGTGTCCGGTTGGCCGACAGCCAGGTGTGCTTCCGCGCCGAAGACATCGACGAAGTGGGCGACAACCGCCACACCACCGCCTTCGAAATGCTCGGCAACTGGAGCCTGGGTGATTATTTCAAGGAAGAACAAGTTCCCTGGATGTGGGAGTTTTTGACCGAAGTAGTAGGGCTTGATCCCGAAAAGCTCTACATTACCTGCTTCATCGGCGCGCCCGAGTATGACATTCCCAAAGACACCGAAGCCGCCAAATTATGGCGGGATCTGTTCAAATCCAAGGGGCTCTCGCACGAAGCGGCCGATATCGGCTCCGAGAAAGACGGCTACACTCGCGGCATAAAGCCTGGCGAGCGCATCTTCTACTACGATGGCAGTAAGAACTGGTGGAGCCGCAACGGCGGCCCCGAATCCACCCCCGTGGGCGACCCCTGCGGACCGGATTCGGAGATGTTCTATGACTTCGGCACCGAGCACGACCCCAAATTTGGTAAACATTGCCACCCGAACTGCGACTGTGGCCGCTTCATGGAGATCGGCAACAACGTCTTTATGGCCTACAAAAAGGTCACTAAAGGCAAGTTTGAGCCGCTGGGAGCCCCCAACATCGATCACGGTTCCGGCCTTGAGCGCATTGCCGCCGCCGCTATCAACGACCCCGACGTGTTCAAAATCAGCCTACTCTGGCCCGTCATCCAAAAACTCGAAGCCCTGTCCGGCAAAGCCTACCAGGAAAACCTTGTGTCCATGCGTATCATTGCCGATCACCTCCACGCCGCCGTTTTCCTGGCCGTCGACGGCGTCGTCCCGAGCAACACAGATCAGGGCTATGTGATGCGTCGCTTCACCCGCCGGGCCATCCGCCAAGCGCTGGCGCTCGACCTGCGCGAGG
>CAZGZY010000157.1:0-2745 GCA_964530365.1 uncultured Candidatus Saccharimonadales bacterium | reverse complement strand
AGCGCGCCGGTGCCGGTAGTTTGCACGAGCTGGGACGTGCCGTTGAAGGTGTTGCCTTGTTTGGTAATGTTGGCATCGTTGGAGAGGTTGGCGCTGGAGATTTGCGTGCCGCCGACGGAGAAGATTTTGCCGGTGCCGACGTCGATGTTGCCGGTGACGGCCAGGTTGGTGACGTTGGCGCCGTTGGAGTTTTTGATGGTGAGGGTGGAGGTGGCGTTGGTGACGAGGTCGATGGCGAAAGTGGCAGCGGCTTTTTGGATGGCTGTGGTAGCGCCGCCCATGATGAGGTTACCGGTAGCAGAATCGAGCGTTAGGGCGTTGGTGCCGCCGGTGGAGGCGAGGGTGAGCGCGCCTGCCCCGGTGATGTTGCCAACATTGCTGAGGGCGCCGGCGTTAATGATGAGGCTGTTGATAGTGTTGACGGTGGTAGGGGCGGTAATGGCGGCCGTGGTGGTGAGGGCGCCGTTTTGGTCGAAGTAGCTGGTGAGCACGGGGCTGGCGGCGGTGTTAAATATGTCGAGCAGGTGTGTGGCGGTGCCGTTGGTGCCCTTAATGATGAGCGCCTGCGCGCCAGTGGCGGCGGTGATGGTGTTGGCGGTGCCGGCGGGGGCTTGGACGATGTAGTTGCCGGCGGCTTGGAAGGTGGTGCAGGCGCCGGCCACGGTGAGGATGCCCTCGCTAAACGTGGCGCCCGTGAGAGCGGCTCCCCCGGCGCAGGTGCTGGCCGTGCCGTCGGTGCCATTGGCCTGGAATTTGGTGGTGGCGTTAATGATGGCGCCCGAGATGGTACCGGCGCCGGCGGTAATGTTGCCGCCACCCGAGCTCAGGCTGGTGCCGGTGATGGCTCCCCCGCCAATGCTACCGCTGGTGGTGATGGCACCGGAGCCGAGGCCGAGACTGGTGCCGGTGAGCGCGCCGGCCGTGAGGGCGCCGGCGTTGTCTACCTTGAGCTTCACGGCGTTGTT
The DNA here is from genome assembly GCA_964530365.1 of uncultured Candidatus Saccharimonadales bacterium. Taxonomy (GTDB): domain Bacteria; phylum Patescibacteriota; class Saccharimonadia; order UBA4664; family UBA4664; genus CAZGZY01. Next base: position 1,780 of record CAZGZY010000157.1, on the reverse strand, counting down.
GATCTGGAAATTAATGAAGTCGCCGGTGTAGGCGGCCGGGTTGGAACCGATGTAAGTGCCGCCTGCGCTGCCGCTGGAGAGCGCTGCGACGCTACCGAATTGGAGCTGCACGCCGGAGCTGGCGGCTGTGCCCGAAAGAACCGCGCCGGCCCCACCAGATTTGGAGAAGGTAGCTGTGTCGCTGAAGGTTTTGGCGGCGCTGAGGGTTTGGATGGCATCGAGGTAATCGACATTGTTTAATGTGGGCGAGCCGCCGCCGGTGTTAATGTTGGCGCCGCCGAGTTGGAGCGCGGTGGTGGCATTAATGGTTGGCGCGGTGACGCTGGTGACGAAGCTTGAGGCGTTGGCGATGGTCTGGCCGTTCACGGCGCCGGAGGTAATCGTGCCCGCGCCGGCATTAATGTTGCCGCCGGAAGTGGTGAGGCCACCGGGCAGGCTCACGGCTAGGCCGCTGCGGCCGACGGTGACGGCCGTGGTGGTGGCCGCCGTGCCGATAGTGAGCGTGGTGCTGGTAGTGCCGGCGTCGACGTTGCCGGTGAAGACGTTTTTCCACACGTCGCTGGCTGAGCCGAGGTCGAGGGTGTTATTGGCGTTGGAGAGCAGGCTTTGGTTGATATTGGTGGTGATGAGGTTGGAGAGGTCGGTGGCGGCGCCGGTACCGGAGATAGTGGCGCAACCAGGGGCGGTAGTGAGGAGGCCGGAGGTGAAAATGGCACTCGTGACCGCTTGGCCGGCCGAGCACGACACGGTGGAACTTTGGCCGGCACTGCCGCTGGCGCTAAAGCCGGTGCCGTTGATGGTGCCGGTAACGTCCAGGGCGGTAGATGGTGCGGCATTGCCGATGCCCACATGGCCGTCGGCGCGGGCGAACAGCACGTTCGTGGCGGCGTTGTTGGAGGTGAGTTTGAGCACGAACTGGCCGGTGCCGGTGGACTGCACGTCAACGGCCACGCCATTGGCGGAGGCGTTAGCGGCATCGAGCGTGGCGATGTTGCCGGTGCCGGCGCCTTGGACGTTTAGGACCGCCCCCGTGGCCGAGGCGTACTGCTGGTTGAGGTTCAAAATGTTGGAGCTGTCGGCGCAAGTACCGAGCGTTTGGGTGCAGTTGGCTTGCAGGTTAGCCAGCGCGCCGGTAACGGTGAACGAGCCGCCGGCGTTGGTGTTGACGAGAGTGCGGCTGAGGTTGAGGTAGTTACCGGTGTCGGTGATGGCGGTGGCGGCGGTGTGCGTGCGGGTGGGGGTAATATTGATGAGCGAACCGGTGTAGGCCGCGGTGATAGCCGCGCCGCCGGTGGTCACCGACAACGCCGAGCCGGTGGAGAGCGTGTTGGAGGCGGCCGAATAAATGACGCCAGAGCCGCTGCTGGTGTTGGCGCCACCAGCGGTGAGGCCGGAGCCGGTGGTGAGGCCGGTGTCGGAGACAGCGACGCCGGTGGTAACGGTGTTAGCTACGAGCGCTGTCGCGGCTGTGGTGGTAACCGTGATGCTCGGCACGCCGGTAAAGGCGCCGGCCGAGGTTAATACGGTGGTGGGGGTTTTGATGAAGTTGGTGTAGCCGACGGCGCTGGCGAAGTTGAGACCGTTGGTGTTGTCGGAGGCGAGGAGGGCGGTGCCGGCCGGGAAGTTGATAACGTTGAGCACGTTGGTGCCGCCCGACGTAGCCGTGGCGTTGGCAGTGGCCAGGTTAATGCCCTGCATGGTGATGCCGGCGCCGGCGTTGGTGTTGGTGAAGCTCAAGCTCTGGGCGTTTGAGGCCACGGCCGCCGAGTAAGATCGGAAG
>CAZGZY010000156.1:0-2757 GCA_964530365.1 uncultured Candidatus Saccharimonadales bacterium | reverse complement strand
TTTAGCCGAGCCAGGCCAGCTCAGTGTCGCCGATGCGGATGATGTCGCCGTCTTGGATGCCCTGGCGGCGGAGCTCGCGGGCCACGCCGATCTTGCGCAAAATGTCGCGCAGACGCTCCACGCCGTCGTCTTGGTTAAAGTTGGTGCGGCGAGCAAAGCCCTCGACGCGCTCGCCGGTGACACGGTAGACGCCGTCCTCTTCGGCCGTGACGCGCCAGAAGTCCGGCAGGTCCCCTTGCTCAATGACCGGCTCGGCGGCTTCGGCCAGCTCGCGCTCGCGGGCCTGGCGGGCGGCCTGCACCAGCGGCACGGCGGCCCGGAGCAGTTCGAGCACGCCCTGGTGGGTCTGCGCGGAGATAATGAAGATGGGGGTTTTACCGGAGGCTTTCTTGACGGCTTTTTGGGCGGCCTTCAGGGTGTCTGCGTCGACGGTCTCCTGCTTGGTGATAACCACGATTTGCGGCTTGGTCGACAAATCAACCTCGTAGTCGCGCAGCTCGCCCTGGATCACGCGGTAATCGGCCGCAGGGTCGGCGCTGGCGGGGTCGATGAGGTGCAGCAGTACAGCGGTGCGCTCAATGTGGCGCAAGAATTCGTCGCCGAGGCCACGGCCGACGCTGGCGCCTTCGATGAGGCCGGGGATGTCGGCTACCAAAAAGCCGTAATCGTCCACATCGACCACACCGAGGTTGGGCACGAGGGTCGTAAACGGGTAGGAGGCGATCTCGGGTTTGGCGTTGGAAATCACGGAGAGCAGGGTGGATTTGCCGGCGTTGGGCAGGCCCACGAGGCCGACGTCGGCCACCATCTTGAGCTCGAGGCGGAGCTTGTGCGCGCCGCCCGGCTCGCCCAGCTCGGCGGTGCGGGGGGCCTGGCGGGTGCTGGACTTGAAGTGGGCGTTGCCGAAGCCGCCGCGGCCGCCTTTGGCGATCACCAGCTCGTCGTCGGGCCCGGTGAGGTCGGCGATGAGCTGGTCGTCCTCCCAGAGCTGTGTGCCCTGCGGCACGGGGATTATTTCATCCTCGCCGTTCTTGCCGTGCGAGCGGTTGCCGCCACCGACTTCTCCGTCTTCGGCGCGAATGATCTTGGCTGTGCGGTAGTGCCCTAGCGTATTGAGGTTGTGGTCGACGCGGAAAATGATGTCGCCGCCGCGGCCACCGTCGCCGCCGTCGGGGCCACCCATCGCCCGGTATTTTTCGTGACGAAAGCTAGAGCGACCATTGCCGCCCTTGCCCGCCCGAACTTCAATTGTCGCGGTATCTGCAAATGCCATAGGTAGGAATTATACCACAAAGTTGACTAGAATGGCGAAAAATGTCGCCATTATGATCTGAAACACGATTTGCTTTTTTGTAACAGTTATGGTATGATAATTATGTCAATTTCGGCTAGAATTTTGGCCGAGATAAAAACGACACCCGCACCTTACTTGGCCACCCTAGGCGGCCCCAACTCCCGAGGGAGGCAACAATGACACACGCACGCCCGCGCGTAGCGGTGCGCCGAGGCGGCAGCTCAGCCGGCGAGTTCGTCGTCGGCGCCATTCTGCTGTACGGCCTCAGCTGCGTCATCAGCTACGTGCTGGTGAACGCGGCGCTGGCTTTCAGCCAGGAACACCAGGCCTGGCAACAGGGCCTGCACGGGCTTCACGTCCACTTCGCAGCGAACGCTACCGCCTGGGGGCCCACGCTGCTGGTGGCTGTCCCCGTCGCGATGGTGCTGCGAGTGATATCTGCCCCCCGCGAGCGCTGAGCCTTGTGTAACGGTGCGGAAGCCCGGTCTCCCGGCGACGAATATGTCGCTAGGGGCCGGGTCTTCTGTTGTTTTAAGTTAGTAGATGTAGCGGAAGTTGTCGGCCGAGGTGGTGCGGTAGGAGACGCGGTTCCACCCGCCGTTGTAGTTCATCTCAGAGACGGTCACCATGCCGCCAGACACGCTCTCCACGTAGGCCACATGGCCGTAGTAGCCGGCGCCGGTCCAGGCGATGGCTCCAGGGACCGGCGTGGAGCCCACCGAAAAACCGGAAGCTTGGGCGTTATAGTACCACTGGTTGGCGTTGCCCCAGTTGCTGGGCACGGCGCGGCGGGAGGCTACGTAGTAGGTGCAATAGCCGAGAGCGTAGCCGTTGCCGCTGAAGGCGAAGTGCGTGAGTTGCGGCGCGATGGTGCTGGCGCCGGCGACGCGGCCGAAGGTGCTAACGGGGGCCGGCTTGGGCGCTTCCGGCTTTACGCCGTCGGGGATGATGATTTTCGCACCCACGGTGAGCCCCTTCACCTCGGCGTTGTTAAACGATAGGATTTGGGCGGCGTTGGCTTGGTAGGCGGACGCCAAACTGTCGGCGGTGTCACCCGCGCCCACAGTGTAGAGCAGGCCGCTGACCGGCAAGATGGTAAGCACCTGCCCCGGCTTTATGGAATCGGCGTCGTCGAGGTTGTTGGCCCACTTGAGCGTTGGGCTGGTGATGTTGAACTTGCTGGCGATGCCCGAGAGCGTGTCGCCGGCCTCCACCGTGTAGGTGGTGATGTCCCGGGTGGCGTTACCGGCGGTGGAAACCACCTGGCGTTTCGCTAAGGTGGCGTCGTCGGTGGTCAGAAGTGCCACCTGTTCGTTTTTGCTGGTGGCGGTTTTGGAGGCGGCGCTGCCGATGAGCATGTCGCTGGTGTCGGCAATGTCGGCGGCGACGCTGGCGGTGGCAGCAGCATCGAGCGTGGAGCCAATGCCGGCGTGCGACGACATGAGCCGCACTGATACAGCATG
>CAZGZY010000155.1:0-2774 GCA_964530365.1 uncultured Candidatus Saccharimonadales bacterium | reverse complement strand
CCGGGCATGTCGACGTGAGCGTAGTGGCGCTTCTCGCTCTCGTACTCTTGGTGCGAGGTGGCGATGGTGATACCACGCTGGCGCTCTTCGGGGGCGTTGTCGATCTGCGCGTAGTCGACTTTCTTGTTGATCGAGCTGGGCAGGTGCTTGGCGAGAACCGAGGTAATCGCGGCGGTTAGAGTAGTTTTGCCGTGGTCAACGTGCCCCATGGTGCCGACGTTAATGTGCGGCTTGTTGCGCTGGAATGTTTCAGCTGCCATTCAAATCTCCTTTAATGTGTTCCACAACAGATGGATAATGTGGCCCCGAAGCCTCTGCGCGGACTGCCCGGAAGAGCGGCCGCATCAGCAATCTGTGGTGGAAAGCAATGTTAGTTACTTTCGGACGCGAAACGGACATTTTTGCATAAAAAATACCGTCCGCTTGGACCTCGTTATTATAGACAGCTTGTACCTAACTTGTAAAGCCCCGGGCAAGAGATTACCCCGACTGCGCGCGAGCGCGGCCGGGGTAGGATGCGAGAGTCGGAGCGGCCTCATGATGCCGGCCGGGCGGGACCGCTCCGACTCTCTACTCAGGGCACTGGACGGGGCGGGGAGGCTGGCCCAGTACCCTGATTGGGCCCGACAAGCGGGCCACTCGATGAGCGTGGAGCGAGCGCTCCTCCGAGACCGCGACGGCCCCGATCTGACAAACGAGGCAGAAGGTCCCATTTGTGAGCTCATCGAGCCAACAAACGCTTAAGAGTCGGCACAGAGCCGCTGGCGCGCATCCCCATGGCGTGCCCGCGCCAACGCGCATGTCGCGGCTCTGTGCCAACCCCCGGCGGCCGGGCATCAACACCCCGATGCTGGACCGGCCGCCTGCCGGTGTTCCGCGGCTCGTGAAGCCGCGGAGGAGATTGTTTGCGAGGGTGTTATTTATATATTCGGGCAGGAAAGGTGGCGATGCAAGCACAGCCGAAAACCAAATTTTGGCTACTTTAAATGCCCCAGATGGAGACCGGCCAGCGTTAATGCAGTGATGGTCTGGCCGTCGGTTAGCTCGGAGTTTTTGATCATCTCCTTGAGCTCAGCCCAGGAGAACGATTCAACAGCGAGGATGAAATCATCGGTCTCGGACGCTTTATCCTGGGCCTTATGCAGACCGCGGGCAATGAAGACGGTGCTACGTTCGGTGGCCACGCCGTTCCAGGGGTAATACTCGCCGCTGAGCTGGACCCATTTATCGGCATGCAACCGCGCCTCCTCCACCAGCTCCCGTTTAGCGGCGTCGATGGCGGTCTCGCCGTCGGTGCTGCCGGCCGGGATTTCCCACGATGGTTGGCCGGTGGTGTAGCGCAATTGCTTCACCAGCACGACCTTGCCACCGTCCTCAATGGCCACCACATAAACCGACGGCGGCGTCTCGACCCAGCCATAAATGGTCGGCTTGCCGTCGGGGGTGATGGCGTGGTCCTCATGGACGGTAATCCAAGGGTTTTGGTACACAATTTTCGTGTCGAGGCGCTGCCAGTTGCTCATAATTGTATATTCCAAGCCTTTCGACTGTATTAATGGGCATATTGTCTCATAATATCCCCGCCTTAGCCTAGGCCGGCATGGGCCGCGGCCGAAAACCCGGCTAGTAATTTCAAGCATAAGTGGTATCCTTTGTGTTAAGTATCTTATGTAAAAAAGAATTGGAGTTTCCATGGACCCAGAGTCTAAAGATATTGATAAGCAGAAAGCCGCAGCAAACCCGGCAGCCCCCACGCCAGGAGAGCCTGGCGTGAGCCCCAAAAAACCCATGGGTTTATGGGTAGGGGTGGGCCTGGTTGCACTAGTGGCCGTAGGTGGCCTCGCCTGGTGGTATATGCAGGCTCACGCCAAACCGGCGGTGAAGCAGCGCACGATTAAGGTCGGCATCTTCGAGGACCTGACCACCGATAACGCCACTCTCGGCAACTCATTTAAGGAAGGCTCGGAGATGGCCCAAAAGGAGTTCAGCGCGCCGGGGCTGACCGTCCAGCTGGTGCCCACCAATAACTTGTGCGACGGCGATAAAGCGATCCAAGCCGTTAAGGACCTGGCAGCGCAGGGCGTGGTGGCCATTATTGGCGACGGCTGCTCGGGCGCTATGCTCAAAGCGGCCCCAACCGCCAACTCGCTAAAGGTGGTAATGATTAGCCCGTCGGCCACCAACCCCGACATCACTACGGCTGGAGATTACATCTTCCGGGTAATCCCGAGCGATGCGCGGGCGGGCGAGTTTACGGCTAGTTTGATGAACAAAAACGGCATCAAGCGCCTGGCGATTGTTTACGGCAACGAGCCGTACGGCCAAGGCCTAAAAGACTCACTGACTTCGTCGCTCAAAACATTGGGCGGAGCGGTCGTGGACGCCGAGGCGGTTGAGAATGAGCACCCCGAAGCCATCCCCGCGGTGATGGCGCGCATTAAAGCAGCCAACCCGGATGCGATTTACATCGCCTTCAACGGCTCGGACACCGTCCCGGTAGCGGTTATGCAGCAGCTTCAGACCCTGAAGATGACTATCCCGGCCTACAGCTCGGAGACACTCAAGGACCCGATCTTTGTCAAAGATGGCGGCGCGGTTACTAACGGCCTAAACGTCATCGCGGTCAGTGACGGCACTGCCGCTTACGCCGAAAAGTTCCAGGCAGCCTACAACAAGGAGTCGGATATCTATTCGGCACAGGCCTACGACTGCTACGAAGCATTGTTTAAGGCTATGGAGACCGGTGCGACTACGGGCGAGGAAATTAAGAATGC
>CAZGZY010000154.1:0-2797 GCA_964530365.1 uncultured Candidatus Saccharimonadales bacterium | reverse complement strand
GGGTGCTCGACCTGAACCGCCGCGACAACAAGCTCATTTTGAGCGAGAAGGCCGCTAAGCGTGAAGACACCGAGAGCAAGGTCTCCAAGATGACCGTCGGTGATGTGGTAGAGGGCGTGGCGACCGGTGTGGTCGACTTCGGTATCTTTGTGAACGTGAACGGCGTGGAAGGCCTCGTGCACATCTCTGAGATTGCTTGGGACCGCGTGGATAACCCCAGCTCGTACGTGAAGGTGGGTGATAAGGTCCAGGCTAAGATTATCTCGATCGACCGCGACAAGCTGAGCCTCTCCATGAAGCAGCTGCTGGCCGACCCGTGGATCAAGGATGCGGCCGCCTACAAGGTGGGCGACGAAGTGCAGGGTAAGATTACTCGCATCACGCCCTTCGGCGCATTCGTCCAGGTAACGCCGGCCATTGAGGCTCTGGTGCACATCAGCGAGCTATCCGACACCCACGTGGAAGACCCGAGCAGCTTAGTGAAGCTGGGCGAGACCAAGAAGTTCCGCATTATTGCCATTGACCCGGAGGCCCACAAACTGAGCCTCTCGCTGAAATCCAACAAGAAATCTGGCGAGGCTAGCGAGAAGTAATGCCCCACACGCCGCTGCGCCGCTGCCGGGTTTGCCGCAAGCAATTACCGAAAGCGGAGCTGGCACGCTGGACTGTTCGGGAGGGAGGTCTAGGGCAAGACCCCTCCCAGACAGCTCCGGGACGAGGCTACTATAGCTGCAGCGACAGGTGCGCCGAGATTCTGCCCAAAACGATTAAAGCTAAAAGATAGGCTAAGGCACGTAATGACCGAGAAGACCCTAAGTAAAGAGCAACCGATTGTCGTCCCCGAAGTTATTGGGGTGGGCGAGTTTGCCGAAAAATTGGGGCTCCCGGTAACGCGCGTGATGGCCGAGTTGATGCGCAACGGCGTGATGGCCACCATTAATGAGCAGATCGATTTTGACACGGCGGCGATTATTGGCTCGGAGCTGGGCTTCACCATTGAGGAAGAGAAGACCGAAGAGGAAGTGCGCCCCGAGAAGGTGAAGCTAGCCGAGGGCGAGGGCGTGACGCGCCCGCCGATTGTGGCCGTGATGGGCCACGTGGATCATGGTAAGACCTCGCTGCTCGACGCGATTCGCTCGAGCCATGTGGCCGACAAAGAGGCGGGCGGCATTACCCAGCATATTGGGGCCTATCAGATTAAGCGTGGTGAGCGCTGGATTACATTCATTGATACCCCGGGGCACGAGGCCTTTTCGGCTCTGCGTCAGCACGGGGCTCGCATGACCGACGTCGCGATTATTGTGGTGGCGGCTGACGATGGCGTGAAGCCGCAAACCAAGGAGGCGATTCGCCATGCCAAGGAAGCCGGCGTGCAGATTGTGGTAGCGATTAACAAGATCGATAAAGAGGGGGCCGACCCAAACCGCGTGCGCCAGGAGCTGAGTGAGCTCGAGCTGGTGCCTGAGGAATGGGGCGGTACGACCGTGATGGTGGACGTGTCCGCCAAAGCCGGTACGAATATCGACAAGTTGATCGACGTGGTGCTCTTGGTGGCCGACATTGAAGATTTGCGAGCGATGCCGGATGGTCCGGCCGACGGAGTGATTATTGAGTCGCATCTGGACGCCGGCAAGGGTCCGGTGGCGACGGTGCTGGTGCGCAACGGCACGCTCTCGGTGAGCGATTATTTGGTGGCCGGCGGAACGTATGCCAAGGTGCGAGCGCTGGGTGACTTCCGTGGCAAGCGCATTCCCAGCGCGCATCCGGGTATGCCGGCAGTGGTGACCGGGTTTAAGGCGGTGCCGGCGTTTGGCGACCCGTTTAGGGCCTTTGCTAGCGAGAAGCTCGCCAAAGAAGCGGCCGGTCAGGTGGTGCGCCGTGAGCAGGCCAAGAGCATGGGCGTCAAGAAAATTGACGCCTCCCAGCTGACGGCGGCGATCACGGCCGGCAACATCAAGGAGCTGAATGTGGTTTTGAAGGCCGACACCCAGGGTTCGCTGGAGTCTTTGCACGATAGTTTGCAGAACTTGCGCAACGACGAAGTGGCCGTGAAAGTGGTGAGCTCGGCGGTGGGCGATATGTCGGAGTCCGACGTGGAATTTGCCAAGACGGCCGGGGCGCTACTCATTGGCTTCAATGTGGCCCTCAGCTCGAATTTGAAGGCGTTGGCCAATCGTGAAGGTGTGCACGTGCGCTTATACAGAGTGATTTACGAATTGACGGACGACCTGCGTGACGCGCTATCGCAGATGTTGGCGCCGGAAATTATTGAAACTGTTGCAGCCGAGCTGGAGATCAAGGGTGTGTTTAAACTTACCAAAGCCAACGTGGTGTGTGGTGGGACCCTGACGATGGGCCGGATTGAGCCGAAGCTGCGCTTCCGCGTGAAGCGGGGCAGCGAGGTACTGGGCGAAGGGACGCTGACGAACTTGCAAAAAGACAAGCAGGATGCCAAAGAGGCGTTTGAGGGTGAGACCTGCGGTATGAATGTGGCGACCGGTGTGGCGATTGAGCTCAAGGATGTGCTGGAGTTCTTCACCATCGAAACCAAGGCGCGCACCCTCTAGGGGTAATGTAATGTCGCAACGAGTCGCCAAAGTTGAGAGTGTGATCCAGCAAGTGGTTGCCAAAGTACTGGTGGACGTGCTGGAGCGCGACGCTGCCCGGGCGACGGTGACGCGGGTGGACGCGGCGCCGGATTTGCGCAATGCCACGGTGTGGATCGGGCTGCTGGGCACACCGGCTCAACAAGAGAAATTATGGGACCATATTGAACACGTGCGGGGCGATTTGCAGG
>CAZGZY010000153.1:0-2800 GCA_964530365.1 uncultured Candidatus Saccharimonadales bacterium | reverse complement strand
CGCTGCCGCTTGCACCGCCCCCACCGTTAGCCTTGCCGGCACCGATAGCGCCGGGCTCATCACCGTCACCACCGGCACCGGCTGTGGCTCAAGCGGCAAGCTCGCCACCATCACCTTCGCCACCGCCTTTGGCGCCGCGCCACGCGTCACGCTCACGCCCGCTGAGGCCAATGCCACCGCCCTCGCCACCTACATCGACTCTGCCACCATTGTGGGCGCCAGCTTCGACCTCGATACTACTACCACCCCGGCCAACACCACCACCTACAAGTGGTACTACCAAGTGCTGCAATAGACGCTCCAGCCCTGGCTATGCTAACCTAAACCAAGAAAGCGATTAATTAGGTATAAATCATGGACAAGTCCGAATCAGTCGATGCAGCCAGTGGAGCTGCCGACCCATTTGAGCATACTAAGGCGAACGCGGCTGCTTTATCGGAAGTAACCGTCACTGGCGCTGAGCCCGGAATCGCTGAACCGGCCGAGACCGAGGAGGCTGTTGAGCACCAGCTCACAGCCGAAGACGCCGAGAAAGCAGCTAAGACAGCCGAAGCTTTGCAGAGTGAAGTTATAGACCTCATAAGAGCGGACAAAATTGATGAAGCAAGCGCTAATTTGTCCACCATATGGCAATTACTTCCACGAGATGAAGCGCTACGCACCAAAATCACACAGGCCTTGAATAATGCCCATGAGTTAATCAAATATCCGGACCCTCACGATAAGCCGAAGCACGAACAAGCGGCCGTGCTCCTAGAGGAGCTTGTCGCGCAGCTCAGCCAAAACGCTAGTTAGATCAAGTAGCATCCATCGGTCACCAGATCATAACCCAGCATCCGTAGGCACCAGTTGTTCGACTCGCAATCACGCTCTACAATACAGTTATGCTTACTCCCTTAGGGCTCAGCAAGGCTGAAGGATGAGGCTCCTCTCTCGAGCCAAACCACCTTCGGCTGGAAGCGTGTCCCGAAAACGCGCGAACCTAGCCACCCGGCGCCCCTTGCTGATGCGCGCCGGTAGTAACAAGCCGTTGCTCATAGGTATTGTCGCTCTGGTGGTGGCCGTCGGCGTGCTGGTAATACAGCATAGCTACGCCTTCGACTGTGCAGTCACCGACAAGCTGGTAAACCAGTGTCGCCCGTGGATCGGCGCCGCCGCCAACAAATACCCCGACGCCCCTGGTGGCTCGGGCGCGCAGGTCCAGATCGCCTGGCACGAAACTCGCATTGGCCGCAAAGTCGATATCGTCCACACCTACCATCCCATAGGCCAAAATTCGCTTACGGCCGATGACAAGTACTTTGCCACTCGCGCCAACACCATCCTATTTGCCAACTGGAAACCGGGCAGCAACTGGGGTAGCGTAGCCGGTGGCGCCAATGATGCTGGCATTATCCAGATGGCCAGTAGCATTCGTTCCCTTGGATCGACCAAAATCTTCTTAACCCTCCATCACGAGCCCGAAAACGATGTATCTGGCGGCAGCACCAGCTGCCCCGCGGGCTTTGCCTACAGGGGCGGCGCCGGCACTCCCGCTCAATACCGCGCCATGTGGGCGCATGTCCGCCAGGTGTTTGACAACCAGGGCGTCACCAACGTGGTGTGGGTGATTGACTACATGAACTATCCGCCCTGGGATTGCCTGGTGGCCGATCTCTACCCTGGCTCGAACCTGGTCGACTGGGTCATGTTTAATGCCTACGGCAGCGGCAGTGCGCCCAACTTCCAGGCCAATGTCAGCCGGTTCCTACAGTTATTATCAACCGACCAGGCCAGAAACCCAGCGCTCGACTTTAACTCCAAGCCCATGGGCATCGTGGAGTGGGACATCCACAACGCCACCGGCCCCCAAGAGTACGCTTACTTCGACCAAGCCAAGCAGGCCGTAGAATCAAACATGTTTCCTCAGCTGCGCGCTTACATGATCTTCGATAGCGTGGGACCAGACGGCAACGAAAACCGCATCGATTACGTGAACCCCGGAGTTAAAGATGACACTAAGCAACAGCACTACGCGGCCTTCGCCCAGTCGCTAGCTTTTAATGGTACTGGCCTTGTCCCCGTTATTGGCGCTCCAGTACCTAATCCGTTCGCCAACCCCCCGCGTACCATTTGCGTAGCTCTACCAATCTTAAGTGGCGGGTCACAAGGGTCCTGCCCAGCTGGCCAGTACGAAGTCACCAACGATCCTGCGAAAGGCGGCGCCGTCGTTATCTATCTCACCCTCACGCTAAAACTGCTCAATGGAGCTGTCGGACTGGTCATTATGCTACTCCTGGTAATTGCAGGCGTGCAGTACATAATCTCCCTTGGCAACCCCGAGCGCACGAACGCCGCTCAAAAACGCCTTAAACACACCATCATTGCGTTAGTCATATATCTCGCCATGTTCGCCATTTTAAGCTTCCTGGTACCAGGTGGGTTGCTGTAGGACGCCGACCGGTTGCAAGTCGCCGCCAAAGAACTTATGCTCTAACTACTAATGCGCAAAGACCTTACCTCAAAGCACGACAACTTCCTGGCTGACGCCATTCGACCACCCCGTGGCCAACGGTTAGGTTACTTAGACGGGTTCCGGTTTGGCCTTGGTTTCTTCATCGCTGGCCTCTTCATTACGCTGATCGTGGCCGGGCTTGGTTGGGCGGCTATCGTTTTGCTTCATTTGCAATAATTCTTCACCTTCTCCAGTCCAATTCAAAGCTTGCCGGCCGGCCGCAAATCTGCTAATCTCTTACCTTGTACATCACGGGGCTATAGCTCAGTTGGCTAGAGCGTCTGCATGGCATGCAGAAGGTCCAGG
>CAZGZY010000152.1:0-2823 GCA_964530365.1 uncultured Candidatus Saccharimonadales bacterium | reverse complement strand
GCGACGCGGGCGGTGGGGGCAACGAGTTTGCCCCTGAGCCACCTGGTTTTCGCGCGCCGGGCCGAGGAGATTCTGCGGTTGGTGGAGCAGTTGCGGGCGGGAGTTGGCCTGCGCGAAGCCATAAACGAGGCAATTGAGCGGTTCGTGGAGGACGAGGCGCACCCCGAGTTGCGCCATTTTTCGCAGGTAATCGTGATGGCACGGCGGCAGGCCTTGATGCAGCAGCAGCTCGACGAGGACCGGGAGAGCTTGCACCATGGGCATTTGAGTCACGAGGAGAACATTTCCACCGGGCACCATTACGAGATGCTGCGGCATGAGGCGTGCAGCTACAACCATTTGACGCGTGGGTTGATTGAGGCGTGCGGGCAGTACTTTTCGCGCGACGAGCTGATGGGCTGGCTCACCACCATGAGCCAGGGCCGGGGGCAATGGGCGCACGCTGAGGTGACCGGCGCGGTGTCGGAGATCGCTCTGCACGCGGCCCTGCAGGGGCTGCCGGAGCTGCGGGGCTTGCGTTACGCTACGCTCGCGGAAGACTTGCGCGGTTATGACTTTGTGGCGAGCTGGCAGGGCGAGCTGCTGACGATTGACGCGAAGACCGGATTCTACCAGCCGCTGTCGGAGCAGCTGCACGGTCACCGCCACCTGGAGATATCGGTGCCGCACGAGGCGGTGAAGGGCTTTGGCGTGACGCGCCATGGGCTAGATCAGCTGCGGCGCGAGGTGCGGCAGGCGCTGTATGGGGCTACGGGGTCATGGAAGCCTAGGGGTTTGACTTCGGGCGCTATATAAGATATAGTGCCATTAGTACTTTAAAAGTTACAGATTTATCCATCGTGGAAAGAAAAGGGCAACCCTTCGGGCGGCGACTCTATTCCTAGCGTAATGCTAGGGACAGGTACGCCGATTTTTTGTATCTGGGCTCCGGTTTGTTTCGGGCGGTCTGGTCTTGAGGTGGTTCAAGACCGGATCGTCCGGAGCAAATCCGGGTACCGGCGACAAGTGAACGGATCATGCATCAGTAGTGTGGGCATGATCCGTAACCGTTGCTTTCGCACCATCAACCCTGAGGGGGAGTCATGAGTGACATCCGACGGGTCCCGGTTACATCGGGACAAGGAAAACCGGTTTCGGTTCCCGTAACCGTTCTCAAAGCAAATGAGCTCGAGCCGGGACAGACCGTCGTGGTCCCTGCGGATGAGCAGTGTGATCGCTGCTCCGCGACCGGCAAGCTGCACATTACGATTGTCGGCGGGGGCGAGCTCGTGTTTTGCGGGCACCATGCCAACAAGTACGCGCCCGATCTCGAGAAGATCGCCGTCAAGGTGACGCTCGATCCCGAATTCGAACCCGACTTCGAATGGCGCGGTAAGGTTCCAGAGATCGCAGCCGTCTAGGCCGCCTGTCCGAAAGGAACATAGGCCGTGCTAGACCTCCTGTCCGAAGGCCAACTCGCAGCGACATTCGAGGCACCGCCTCCGTTTCAAGAGTCGCTGCTGAGATTGCTCAATTGGGCTGCTGAACAGTCGATCCCTTGCTGTTTGGGAACAAGCTCAATCAGCTTGTGCTGCTGATCGGGGCGGCGCTTGCGTCGTTCTATTTTCACAAGCATCTGGAGCGAGGCGATTTCCCCGCCGGCCTGAGCAGGCTGATTGAGCTTGCTGGGTCGTGCAAGGAATTGCCAGTGCAACTGGTGAACTTGGCATTGCGTGAAGCGAGCACATCGTTGGTGTTATGCGATGGGTGAATTGGGGCCCCGGTAACAGTTGGCGTAAGCCGGCTACATACCGGGGCCCCACCCCAAACCTCCATTACCCGGGGGTGTTTTTTGTTTTAGGGGTAATGCGTCATAATTGGTATAGAACGCTGAATTCTTTTAAGGAGGCCGAAATGCTGGATGAAGCTGATTTTATTGCTCGTTATGATAAAGAGAATGCGCTGCGGGTGATTGCGAGTTTGCCGGGGCAATTGCAGCACGACTACCCGGAGACGCCGGGGCTGCCGAAGGGCGGCGAGGTGAAGAACATTGTGATGGCCGGCATGGGCGGGTCGGCTCAACCGGGGGAGTTTATTAAAACCTGGCTGGGAGACCGGCTGCCGGTGCCGTTTGTGGTGGTGCGCGACTACACGCTGCCGGCGTTTGTGGGCCCGGGGACGCTGGTGGTGGCATCGAGCTACTCCGGCAACACCGAGGAGACGCTGGCCGCCCTGGCCGAGGCTGAGGCGCGCGGTGCGGCGATTGTGGTGTCGGCGTCGGGCGGCAAACTGCTGGAGCTGGCGCGGGAGAAGCATCTGCCGCACTTTGCGCTGCCGGATGGGATCCAACCGCGGATGGCGGTGCTGTACGCCGTGCGCGCGATGGTGACGTTGGTGGAACGGCTGGGCCTGGTGGATGGCGCTTTGGACGAGATGGCTGAGAGCGGCAAGTGGCTGGCCGGCCAGCTGGACGAGTGGAAGCCGGAAGCGCCGGCGGCCGACAACTCGGCCAAGCAGATTGCGGCGGAGCTGGTGGGGCATCCAGTGGTGGTGTACGCCGGCGGGACGCTGGCGTTCGCGGCCATGAAGTGGAAGATCGCGTTTAACGAGAACGCCAAGAATATCGCGTTTTACAATTACTTGCCCGAGTTTAACCAAAACGAGTTCCAGGGCTGGTTGCACACTGAGCGTGCGGGTCTAAAGGTGGTTGGAACAAAGATGGTGCGACCCGACTATGCTCACTTGTTTGAGCACTACGAGGGTATCGGTACTCTAAAAACTCGCAAGGGTGACAAGATTTTTGAAGATCAGTTGGCGGCAATGCAGGAAGGCCCTGTTATCGCA
>CAZGZY010000151.1:0-2836 GCA_964530365.1 uncultured Candidatus Saccharimonadales bacterium | reverse complement strand
GAATGCGCTGTACAATGTGTCGTTTGACGGCGCCTCGGGCAATGTCAAGTTCGACAAGAATGGCGATGTGCCGGCTAACTACATTATCTTTAAGATCACGGACGGCAAGTTCGTGATGCAGACCAACTAGAGGAGAGCACTGCACTGTTTTTAGCGGAACGAGGGAGGGATCGATGAAATCCCTCCCTCGCCGCTAGAAAGGGCCTGATATGAAGATCTCGCAAAAGCTCATCATTTTATTCCTGCTCATGGCACTTATTCCAATTCTAGCGATTGGAGCTTTTTCGTACTTCAACACCCAACGCGCGCTCAACGAACAAATTAGCGTTGAGCTTAGCAATACTCTAACGCGACAGGCCGACAAGGTTGACGCCTCGATCCAGCAAGACATAACGAAGGTAGGGTTGTTGGATTCATCGGGTTCGGTGCGAATCTTCGCAGCTGATTATCACGGCAAGCACTCCGCGGCGCCCGCTAGGGAGCTGTCGGGTGAACTGGTAGCCCTCCAGGCGCTCGACCGAAGTATGCGGCGCATCTCGGTGGCAGACACCGATGGTGTAATCTACTCATCGAGCGACGCGCGGCTGGTGGGGCGCGACTACAGCCGCACCAAGGTGTTTCAGACCGGGCTCAAGGATACGGATGTGTCATTGTTTACTAAAGACCTGGATGGCATCCCGGCGCAGTACCTGACAGCACCCATACTTACTAACGGCCAGACCGTCGGGGTGGTGATCGTGGAACATACGACGGACGCCTACCGCTTTATCACGAGCGACTACGTGGACGTCGGCCAGACGGGAGAGACCTTTATTCTAGCCCCGAATCAGGACGGGCAAATGGTCAGCCCATTGCCACTGCGGTTTGACCTCGCCGGCGGGCTCAAGCCTTATCGGACATCGGGGAGTGGCACGGGCACTCGTGATTATCGCGATCATCTTGTTCTCCAAACGAGCAAGCAAGCCATCAACACCCAATGGACAGTGGCAGTCAAAATGGACCAGAGTGAAGTTTACGCGCCAGTGACACAGTTGCGCGACCTAACGCTAGGGATTATTGCCGTGACGACGCTGCTGGTGTTTTTTGTCGGATGGTACTTCTCACACTACATCACGGCCCCCATTAAGCGCTTTACTGATGTCGTAATGCGGATCCGCGCCGGCGACTTGAAACAGCGGGTGCGCATCGAGTCAAAGGATGAGATCGGCATCTTGGGGACGGCGTTCAACGAGATGACGAGCAACCTGCTGGAGTCGAGGACCCGCCTCATTGCTTCGGTGCTGAGCTTAACCCAGGGTTTTATTATGACCGACCGCGGGGGCAAGGTGATCACGATTAATGGCGCAGGGCGCCGTTTGTTGGATGTGCCGCGGCAGACAGCCGACGAACAGACTACCTTAAAATCTTTGTTCCATAACGCGAAGGATGTAGATGTAATTCGCCGCGTGGAAGACTGCTTTAAGCAGCAAGTCCCGTCCGAAGTGCGGGATGTACCGTTTGGGGCTAAGTTCTACACCCTATTCTTCTCGCCGGTGAGCATTGACGGCCAAGCTATCGGGGTGGTGGTGTTAGTGTCGGATGAAACCGAGCAGAAGATGCTGCAGCGCTCGCGTGACGAGTTCTTCTCCATTGCCTCGCACGAATTGCGCACGCCGCTTACCGCAATTATGGGGAATGTGTCACTCATTAAGACGATCTACACGGAGCAGCTTAAGGACGCCGATCTCAAGCAAATGATGGACGATATCGACTACTCCAGCAAGCGGCTTATTGCCATCGTGAACGACTTCCTTGATATGTCGAGCCTGGAGTTGGGGAAGGTAACGTACACCAACCACCCGATCGACTTGGTGAAGATCGCTAGCGATTTGGCAGCAGAGCAGGAAAGGGCCGGGATCCTACACGGCCTGACGCTAACGGTGCAGAAGCCGCCCCACCCGCTCCCGCTAGTGAGCGCCGACGTTGACCGCGTTAAGCAAGTATTTTCTAACCTTCTGAGCAATTCAACGAAATCAACCGAGAAGGGCGGCATAACCATTAGCTTTAAGCTGGAGGGCGGCAAGGTAGAGACGTCGATTGCCGACACCGGCAAAGGCATCACTGAAGAGAACCAGAAGCTGCTGTTTCGCAAGTTCCAACAGGCTGCCGATAGCATCCTGACCCGCGACACCGCCAAGGGTACGGGGCTGGGGCTGTACATCACCAAGCTGATTGTTGAGGGCATGGGCGGCCATGTGGGGCTCGTGCGGAGTGAGGTGGGTAAAGGGACGACGTTTGCCTTTGCCCTCAAGGTTGCCACGGCGGCCGAGATCGGCGCCAACGAGCGGCACGGCCTGGCGACGTTGCCGCCGGCGCCGGGCGGAGTAGGCGCCCCACCGTCGGCGCCGGGCGCTACGGTTACCGCCCCCGGAGCGGCCGCGACACAAGCAGCTGCCCCCGAGGCAGCCGAAGCCCCGGAGAAGCCCGCGGCGACCACAGCGACGGCCGCACAGCCGCCCGCATTGCCAGCCGTGCCCCACCCGAAGCCTGAGGGCGCCAAACCGGCGGCCCCAAAGACACCGTAACGCCCCGGTACAACCAACTGCCAACAAAACCGGGCCCCGTTACAGGGCCCGGTTTTGTTGGTGGCGAGGGTTGCGCCCAGTTTGCGGCTAGTTGCCGGCGGATTTGGCGGCGGCGCGCTTGCCGATGATTTCCTCGGCCACATTGCGCGGGACTTCTTCGTAGTGGTCGAACTCCATGGTGTTGGAGCCGCGGCCCTGGGTCATGGAGCGCAGAGTGGTGGTGTAGCCAAACATTTCGGCCAGCGGCACCTGAGCGTCGATGACCTTGGCGC
>CAZGZY010000150.1:0-2866 GCA_964530365.1 uncultured Candidatus Saccharimonadales bacterium | reverse complement strand
CTTGCCGCGCTCACGGGGCGGGAAGATGTCGGCGATGATCGTAAAGGCGGCGGCGGCCAGGCCTCCCCCACCAATGCCCTGTACGGCGCGGGCGGCGATGAGCCAGCCCATGCTCGGGGCGATGCCCGACAAGACCGAGCCGATCAGGAAGACGATGACATTAAAGAAGAACATGACCTTGCGGCCGAAAATGTCCGACAACTTGGAGGTGATCGGTACGGAGACGGCTTGGGCGAGCAGGTAGGCTGAGACGACCCAGGTAATCTCCGACAAGCCTTTGAGGTCGGCCACGATCTTGGGCATGGCCGTTCCGACGATGGTTTGGTCGAGGGCGGCCAGGAACATGCCGGCCATGACGCTAATGAGAATTCCGATTTTGGTACCGCGGCTGAGCGTATGAAGCATTAATTAGTCTCCTGTTTAGTAGGTGTGTCGGATTCGATTTCGGCGAGTTGGGCGTTTAGGACGTCCACGAGTTGGCGCATGCTCGAAGCCGGCACAAGGCAAATGACTTCACTGTGTTTGGTGAAGACCATGAGCTTGTCGCCGGCCTTGAGTCCGAGCCGATCGCGGATGGCTGCAGGTACTACAATCTGGCCGCGCTCGCCGAGCGTGACCATATCCATGTTTCCTCTGGAGTCAGTAGGAGTTTGCATGTAATTCATACTATTCGGATTTTGGGGATTGTCAAGTAGTGGGTTTTAGGCCTTCCCGCCGGCGAGCTTGATGTCTTTGGTGATGATCCGGCCGGTTTCGGGTTCGATTTCGTAGACGTAAACTTCGCCGGTGCCAATTTCCAGGCCGGCAACGTCATCTTCGGCGATGTCTTCGATATGCTTCACGAGCGCCCGCAGCGTGTTGCCGTGGGCTGCTACGATGACGTTTTTGCCAGCTTTGAGGTCAGTGAGGATGTGCTTTTCGTAGTATGGCATGGCGCGGTCGTGAACATCTTTGAGGGTTTCGCCCTCGGGAATGGGTTCGTTCCAGCCGCGGCGCCATTTGGTGAACTGCTCCTCGCCGTATTCGTTGCTGATCTGCTGCTTATTTTTGCCCTCTAGCAGGCCATAATTGCGCTCATTTAGCTGGGTCGCTTGTTGCACCTGAATCTGGGTCTGGTCCAAGGCGGTAAGAATCTCGTTTAAGGTGTCTTGAGCACGTTTTAGCTTGGATGTGTGCGCTGTATCAAATACGATATGCTGCAAACCGCGTGCCGCTGCGCGAGCTTCCTCTCTACCTTTGTTGGTTAACTCGACATCTGTTTGCCCTGTCCACCGGTTTAGGGCGTTCCATTCTGTTTGACCGTGACGTACTAAAACCAGGTAGGCCATTCTTAATGCCTCGTTTTTATTAGCGAATGACCGGTCATGGCGTTGGGGATAGGTAAATTCATCAGACTTAGCACGGTCGGCGCTATGTCGCTAAGGCTGCCGTCTCGGCGCAGGGACTTGGCGGTTGTGTTACATAGAATGACCGGAACGGGGTTAGTGGTGTGCGCTGTGAGGGGCTTGTTGATTTTTGGATCAATTTTGTACTCAGCATTGCCATGATCGGCCGTAATGAGAACGGCGCCTCCCAGTTTGGCTGTGGCCTCAACAATCCGGCCGATACAGTGATCGACGACTTCGACAGCTTGCTTAATGGCTTCAAAATCAACGCAGTGGCCGACCATATCGGCGTTGGCGAAGTTGACGATTATGAGGTTGACGTGATGTGTCGCTAGTCGTTTTACTACGGCGTCGGTGACGAGTTCTGCGCTCATGGCCGGTGTTTGGTTGTAGGTTGTCACTTTTGGTGACGGAACTAGTTGTCGCTCCTCGCCTGGAAATGCCTTCTCTCGACCTCCGTTTATGTAATACGTGACATGGGCATATTTTTCGGTTTCGGCAACATGAAATTGTTTGAGGCCCTGTTTGCTGACGACCTCGCCTAGGCTCATCGAAATGTCTTCGCGCGGGAATGCTACAGGGACACTTAGATTGCGGTCGTATTCGGCGATCGTGACGACATGCAGGTCGTGGACTACTCGGCTGCGGTTAAACTCAGAGAAGTTTGCGTCTACAAGCGCTTGTGTGAGCTGGCGTGCTCGGTCGGGCCGGAAGTTGAAAAAGATAACTACATCGCCGTCGTGTAGGCGTGCTCGGTCACCTTGATCGAGCGCTATCGAAATTGGCTTTATAAACTCGTCATGCTCACCCTTTGCATAACTTTCCTGGATGTAGCCGGTGGCCGAAGGGTGTGTCGGATGCTCGTCGTCTACGAGCATTTCGTAGGTGTGTTGAATGCGGTCCCATCGGTTGTCTCGGTCCATTGAGTAGTACCGTCCGGAAATGCTGGCGATGTGCCCCACACCGATTGCAGCTAATTCCTTTTCAAACTCTTCGAGATGGCCTTTGGCGCTTGTAGGAGGTGTGTCGCGGCCATCTGTGAAGGCATGGACATGCACACGGTTGAGGCCGAGCTTACCGGCTAGTTTGGTTGTAGCGATGGCGGTGCCTTGGTGGCTATGGATGTCTCCTGGCGATACAAGTCCCATGATGTGCAGGTCGGTACCGCGATCTTTTGCTAGTTCGACTGCCGTGATTAGCACCTCGCTGTTGTAGAAGCTGCCGGTGGCGATTTCATGCAATTGACGACTAAGCGCCTGATAGATGATGCGACCAGAACCTATGGTAAGGTGACCAACTTCAGAGTTACCCATTTGGCCTTTGGGCAGACCGACGGCTTCACCGCTGGCTTCGATAGTGGTGTGGGGCCATTTTTTTCGGAGAGCGTCGAAATGTGGGGTATGGGAGGGGCGGATAGCTTTGCAAAAAGGTTCGGGGTTTTCGCCCCAGCCGGCGCAAATTATCGGCCCGACCGGTCCCGT
>CAZGZY010000149.1:0-2877 GCA_964530365.1 uncultured Candidatus Saccharimonadales bacterium | reverse complement strand
CGGCGCCGCCCCCCCCCCCCCCCCAACAACACACCCCCCCCCCCCCCCCCCCCCCCCCGGCCCCCCCCGGCGGGGGGGCCCCCCCCCGGGGGGGGCGCCCCCCCCCCCCCCCCCCGCGACCGGCCATTACTCTCTTGCTTCCAACGCCATTATCCACTGCCAAACGGCTCCACCTCGGGGTCGTTTTGGTTATGCGCTATACTTAAAAGACGAAAAAGGGGAGCGCCCAATCATGTCTGACCCCAGCCTCGGCCAGCCCGACCACACCACCCGCGTTCTGCGGGCCATCATCTGGGTCCTGGCCGCCGCCCTCGCTCTGGCCGCTATCTGGCTGGCGCTCGCCTACGCTTTCTCGCCGGCCGCCGTTCGCCACCCCCAGGCCACCCATTACCATTTCCGGCTCCAGGTCATTAACGACGGCGAGCAGGTTGACTTTGCCTCCGCCAAGTTTCAGGAGCCCGAGGGTACAGTTTGCACCGTCGCCCTCGCCACCGAACCCATTCACTTCCACGACCACCTCGACCAGTTCGCCCACATCCACTGGGACCATATGACGGGCGGCCTCCTCCTCAAAAACTATGGCTGGAACTTCATTACCGGCCCGGATAATACCCTCGGCTACCGGTTCGACCAATTGCCGCGCGTTATCCGCGTGCCAATCCACGGCCAAGCCCTGCCGGCGCCATCCAAAGACGCGCGGTACTTCGTGTACACCGGGGATGCCGACAGCTACCAGGCGCGCGATTGGAACGACTTCCTAAAACAAGACCTCCGCGACTTTTTCGCCGGCAAAAAGCTCAGCGCGGGTTGGTGGGGCGGCCTGGTTCCCACGGCCAGCGCCCACGGCGACGACCCGCGCCTCACCCAACTCAACGATGTGCTCGGCAGCGTCGTGGTCTTTGCCCAAAAGAACCCGCCCACGCCGGCCCAAATAAAGGATCGCTTCAACCACCTGGTGCCATTGCCCGAGTCGACCTGCGGCGGCTAGGCCTGATCCGCGAAGCAGTCGTCGGCACCGCACCGGCTTCGGAGAGCTCTCCCCCTTGAGGCTAATTATCGATTTTCGATATATACTCGCGTCGTCCATAACTATCGAATATCGATAATTAGAGCTTGCCTGCTACAATACTCCCCATGAACGAGCGTATCCTCTGGCCACCCCCCGGCCGCTACATCCTAGCCGTCTCCGGCGGCGCCGACTCCATGGTGCTACTAGACCTCATGGCTCGCGCCGCCCCAGCCCGCGCCTACGAGCTCGTCGTGGCGCACTTCGACCACGGCATCCGCCCCGACTCGGCCCAAGACCGCCTGCTCGTTGCACAAGCCGCCCGCGCTCACGGCCTGCTCTGCGTTTGTGAAACCGCCCACCTCGGTTCCACCGCCAGCGAGGCCGCCGCCCGCGCCGCCCGCCACGGCTTCCTGGAGCGCGCCGCCCGCGGCCACCAGGCCACCGCCGTCATCACCGCCCACCACCAAGACGACCTCATCGAAACCAGCCTGCTTAATCTTGCGCGCGGTAGCGGCCGCCGGGGCCTCGCTCCCATGCCGGGCGGCGCTGTCCTCCGGCCGCTCCTCGGCATCTCTCGCGACGAGCTCCGCGCCTACGCCACCACCCACCACATTACCTGGCGCGAGGACAGCACCAACGCCAATTTGGCCAACCCCCGCAACTTCCTCCGCCACCGCCTCCTCCCTGCCGCCGCCCCCGATTGGGGCTCCCGTTACGCCGCTTTGGTGGGCCGCCTAAGCAAATTGAACAAAAAAGTTGATCAAACCCTAAGCCGGCTGCTCGAACCTCTCCGGCTCGACGCCTCCACGTATTCATTGCCACGCGAATTAGTGCGCGACTTAAGCTTGCCTGAACTCGAAGAATTACTTATGATGGCAGCCCGGCAGCTCCAGCCCAACGTCGAGCTAGACCGCCGCGTCGTCCAAGAAATTGCCCTGTTTGCCAAGACTTCCGCCCCGCATCGCCAGCGGCCGCTTCGCCAAGGCCTGAACGTGGTGGCCCAAACCGGCGCAGTTAGGATATACTATATGAGTATTTCGAAAGTAGGTAAGATATGAAGATGAAGAAAAATACCCGCGGATTCCTGTTTGTGGTAGCGGCGATTCTGGTCGCGGCCGTGCTACTGGTTCTCTCGCTCCCGCAGCAGAAAACCGAAGACGTCCCGTTGTCGAAAGTTATAAGTGAGGCCAGAAGCGGCCAGGTGGAGCGGATCCAGGTTGATGGTAGCAAACTCACCGCCACCCTCAAGGACCCCACCGAGCCCAAGCAGGTGACCTACAAAGACAGCCCCAACGCCAGCCTCGAAAAGGATTACGGCTTCGACCCGTCTAAGATCATCATCGACTCCAAGAACCCCGATAGTGGCAACGGCGCCCTCTGGACGATTGCCGGCACCGTGATTCCGGTTCTGCTCATCATCGGCTTCTTCTACTTCATGATGCGCCAGGCTCAAGGCCAGGGGAACCAGGCCATGAACTTCGGCAAGAGCCGGGCCAAGCTGTATGGCTCCGACAAGAAAAAGGTGACGTTCAAGGAAGTCGCCGGCGCCGATGAGGCCAAGCAAGAGCTCACCGAAATCGTGGAATTCCTGAAGTACCCGGCCAAATTTGAAGCTCTAGGAGCAAAAATCCCCAAAGGCGTGCTGCTGTTTGGCCCTCCCGGAACCGGTAAAACCCTCATGGCCCGGGCCGTGGCGGGCGAGGCCGGTGTACCGTTCTTCTCGATTGCCGGATCCGATTTCGTGGAAATGTTTGTGGGTGTGGGCGCCTCGCGCGTGCGCGACCTATTCATGAAGGCCAAAAAGAACGCGCCTTGCATCATCTTCATCGACGAAATCGACGCCGTCGGCCGCCAGCGCGGCACCGGCA
>CAZGZY010000148.1:0-2916 GCA_964530365.1 uncultured Candidatus Saccharimonadales bacterium | reverse complement strand
CGCACCTCGGCCTGCACCAGCCGCGGGTGCAATTCCACCTGATTCACCGCCGGCACCACCTCGCACTCGCCAGCCAGCCGCTCCAAATGCGCGGGCTGGAAGTTGCTCACCCCAATCGCCCGCACCCGGCCCTCTTTGTACAGCTTCTCCATCGCCTTCCAGCTCTGCACATACGTGTCGTACATCGGAATCGGCCAGTGGATCAGGTATAAATCCAGGTAGTCCAGGCCCAGCCGCTCCAGGCTCCCCTCGAAGGCTTTTATGGTGGTGTCGTAGCCCTGGTCGCTATTCCACAGCTTGCTCGTTATAAACAGCTCCTCGCGCGGCACGCCGCTCCGGCGCACGCCCTCCCCCACCCCTTTTTCGTTGAGGTAAATCGCCGCCGTATCAATCAGCCGGTACCCGGCAGCGATCGCCGCCTGCACATTAGCCGCCGCTTCCTCCGGCGGTATCCGCCACACCCCCAGGCCGAATTGGGGCATCACGAGGCCGTTATTTAGCTTTACTGTTGGAATATCAGACATTCGCAACCATCACATTCTTCACCAACGTCTTAAATCGCACCCTTAATTAAATGTAATTGAGTCGACAATTAAAGGAGTATTCTTTGCAAAACCCAGGGGGTCAGCCATCGTCGTTTCTACCAGCTCGTCCTGCGCCCAGTAGGCTACACCATTCCTCTGGAAAAAGTACGCTGAATTCTTCCAAGACCCCAAATCGTTACCCCCCGTAGAATTTATCTTGAGACCGGTAACGCCGTTTCTCGAAATCATCTCTTCGCTTGTAATCTTTGTGCTACCGCTTAGATTAATACTCTTGTATGTATCGACTGCTTTAGTGTACGACGTGCCTACTTTTATGGTAAAGGAATCATATACAGAACCAGGAGGCGTCAAAACCAAGCCGAGAACCTCATCATCCGCTGTTGGAACACTATTAGGATGAACCTGGTCGAGCTTCCAGTCTTTCGGGTATTTAAAACTAAATCCGTAATCTTTGTTTGCGTATGTTAACCAATCGGCAGTCGGATTGACTGTTGGAGCTGGAGTTGCCTCAGGAGTTTTCTGAGCCGTTGTATTACTCGAGGTCTGAGTCTTCGCCTTCTGCATGTTTTGCCACGCCTGATAACCTGCCACACCAATAACACCAACTAACGCAATAACGAGAACAATCTCGATCGCAGTAAACCCATGTTGTTTTATTTTTTGCATTTTAGCGCCTAATAATTGATTGGATTATATCACTAGAGAGCCCTGGCTCCTTTTAACGCCGAACTTCTTTCCCATGCTCAAACTCCTGCCGCTTCTGCACCGAGTGGTCAGGATTATACCGCTCCCAAGCCCCATGCTTAAGACCTTGCTCGTCAAAATGGCCCACCTGCCACAAGTAGCCTTCTTTTTTGTTAAAAATCCACTCGCCCTGCATTATGCCCTCGCGGTACGGCCCCTGCGCCTTGATGGTGCCGTCCTCAAAATAGTACGTCAGGATATCGCCGTCCTGTTTGGATACCGCATGTCCGCTTGAATAGTTCTCGTCTAGTTTCCGCATATTTCGCCTTACTTCCGATTCCTCAACCGTACCACAAACTCCGGATCCTCATGATCCACAAACAGCGCCTTGCGCTCGTCCAGCGTCGCGATCTTGGCCATGTCGGCGTTCGTGAGCTCAAAGTCAAACACGTCGAAGTTCTCCGCGATCCGCTCACGTCTAACCGACTTCGGAATCGCCACAATCCCGCGCTGAATATGCCACCGCAGCACCACCTGGCCGATAGTTTTCCCGTACTGCTTGCCAACACCAGCCAGCAGCTCGTTGGTAAACAGCCCCTGGTGCCCTTCCGCAAACGGCGCCCAGCCCTCGTGCTGCACACCATACTGTTGCATCACTTTTTGCGCCTCGATCTGCTGGTTAAACACGTGCGTCTCAATCTGGTTCACCATCGGTACAACAGAGTTGTTCAAGATCAGGTCCACCATCCGCGCCGGCGTAAAGTTCGACACGCCAATCGCCCGCACCTTGTCGGCCTCGAGCAGCTCCTCCATCGCCCGCCACGCCCCGTACACATCGTTAAACGGCTGGTGGATCAGATACAAATCCAGGTGGTCGAGCTGCAATTTCTCGAGCGACGTCTGGTAGGCCGCCTTGGCGCCCTCATAATTCGTACTCGGCACCCACAGCTTAGTCGTCACAAACAACTCCTCGCGCGGCACGCCACTGCGTTTAATCGCCCGGCCCACCGCTTCCTCGTTGCCATACGACGCCGCCGTATCAATCAGCCGGTAGCCCGCTCTCAGGGCTTCATACACGCTGTCTTCGCACACCTGCAGGTCCGGCACCTGAAACACCCCAAATCCCAGCGCCGGCATTTCCACGCCGTTATTAAGTGTTACCGTTGGTACTCTTGCCATCTACCCTCTCCCCCTAAAACCTATTTCTTGCTTACCCCGCGCAATAATGGCACCGCAAACAGCGCTGCCACCGCCACGTCCACACCCACATTAAACCACACGCCCAGCCAGGCCGAAGCGGCGGCTTCAAAGGCCAGCCAGACCGCCAGTCCTATAAACAGCACGCGTTTTAACTCGGCGTCGTCTCGCTTAAAGGCGATCCGGCCGAGCAGCACCAGCGTCACACCCCAGCCCAGCATAATCGCGCCGTACAACGCGCTGACCCAGTCCAGGAGCACGGCGCGCGGGATCAGCGGCACCGTGTACGAGAAGATTTTCAGGCCCACAAAAAAGTACAACAGGCCAAAGCCACACAAAATGAGGCTGACAACTTTGAACCACAGAGCTAGGTGCCGTTTAGTCATGGTTCAACTATACACCAGCCCACAGCCGCTGGATTAACGCGGCTCCAACACCGTCCCGGCATACCACATGCCAGTATGCCAGCCACAATGTTGCTCAATCATGA
>CAZGZY010000147.1:0-2967 GCA_964530365.1 uncultured Candidatus Saccharimonadales bacterium | reverse complement strand
CGATGCCGGGGTCGCCGGACAGCAAAATGACCGATCCCGGGACGATGCCGCCGCCCAACACTTGATCGACCTCGCCGATGGAGCTGGTGAGCCGCGGCAAACGGGCCACGGCCACGTCGTCGAGCTTGGTAGGCGTGAACGCGGCGGCCGGCTTAGCCTTGCCGAAACCGCCGCTCGAAGCCGCCACGACCTCCTCCACGAACGAATTCCAGGTGCCGCACTGCTCACATTTGCCCATCCAGCGGGGGGAGCTCGCGCCACAGGTTTGGCAAACGAATTTGGTGGTGGCTTTAGCCACGCTTCGCCTGCTCTGCCTGTCGCTTTTGCCAGTCTGGGTCTTGACGAATAATCTGCATAATAGCTTCAAGCGTTCGCGTTGTCGCGTCCATTACTTCATCTAACGTTCTCTCTGGCTTCTTCATATTTCTACCTTACCAACCACTACCAGAAGATTATACCGAACTAAAAGCGAACATGCAAGCTTTCTAGATATTGGCTTTGCGATTGGAAAAAATGCTAGCGATTTCGATCCACTTGGGCAAACTGAGCAAATAGTAAATTAAATCGGCCAAATCCTCAGCTTTCATATAGGTCGATTCGTCCCGCACTACAACTTCGCCGGTGCCGGTCTTACGAATATTACTTTGGAACCCAGATGGGCAGAAATCCATGACCCGGCAAGGGGTGTCCTTCAAGGATTTTCGTAAATCGCTGGTAAACTTTTGTAATGCTATCTTTGAGGTACCGTATTCATAATAGTTTTCGTAGAAGTTAAAAGCCGAGTCGGACGTAACATTCATGACATCGGCGCTATTGGCCTTGATTGTATCTAGTAGTTTCGACTCGATGATCATGGGCGCAAACAGATTAACTTTGTACATAGCTTCCATCTGCGCGTAGTCGAGCCGACCGATCCCGTGAGATGTAAGGGTGCCAGCGCAGAATAGCAGCGCGCCAAATTTGCTATGCTGCCCGGCGATTTCGTCGGCTACACGTTGGGTATCGGCCTTGCTCGATAGATCGGCTTCGAGATTGATGAGCTTATCGGAAGCGAGATCGCTCTTTCGCCGGGCGACGCCTATAACGGTATGGCCGGTGTCAAGGTATTTTTTGCTAAGATGGTACCCCAGCCCGGAAGTATGGCCGAAGATCAATACTGTTTTCACGCTTTACTTAACCCTTTCGTTTCCACGGCAGGTGGAACTTCTGTCCTGGTTTGCTAGCGTAACTGTCGAATAGATAGAAGTCCGAGACGGTAATTTGGTAAATCCTATGGCCAGTTTTGCTCTGAAGTTCCTCTAATAGCCATGCACCATTGTCAAAGCGTTGGTCATACAGAAGATACGCTGGATGTTTAACATTCACGTTGGGGAGGAGCTGGGCCGTACCCTCAAAGTAGATCCCCCGCACCGGCTGTCCGAGATGGTGTTGCGTAACGATATTGCCGGCCACGTGGGGGTTGGCAGCGATTTCCTGGCTGTGACGGCGAGCGGGAATAGAAATAAAGTAGAGGTTTAAATCGTCGTCGTAGACGAAGTGCACCTCACACACCCAAGGCCGGTCGTGGCTAGAGGTGGCCAGCGAGAGGTGAATAACTTGCGGCAGGTATTTGCGGATGGTGGCTTCGATGTTCATGGCCATTATATTAGCATGAAACCACTCGACTGCCACGGTGGCCTGACCCACCTGCCCGGTGGCGCCGTATGGGCTACTCGGCAGCAGTGGCGGGGACGCCGGCCTCGTCGACGTTGGCTTCAGCGGCGGCCGGATGGGTAGCCGACAGGCTGAGGATGTCGCCGCGGCGGGTGGCGGTGATGGTGTCGCCGGCGTGGAAGCGGCCGTCGAGCAGGCCGGTGGCGAGCGGGTCTTCCAGAAGGTCCTGGATGGTGCGGCGCATCGGACGGGCGCCTTGCTTCATGTCGTAGCCGCGTTCCATGAGCAGCGCCCGGGCCGAGCTGGTAACCCGCAGTTTGAGGTCTTGTTCGTCGAGCCGCTTTTGCAGATCACCCAGCTGGATGGCCAGGATGCGCTTGATGTCGTTAACGCTTAAAGTCTTAAACACCAGCGTGGCGTCGATGCGGTTGAGAAATTCCGGGCGGAATTGCTTTTTGAGTTCGCTCAGCACTTTGTCCTTAACCTTGGCATGGGCTTCTTCGAGCTTCTTCTCTTCCCCGCGCGACTCCGTGTGGAAGCCAATTTGGACCTCGCGGTTCATGTCGGAGGCGCCGATGTTTGAGGTCATGATGATGACCGTGTTGCGGAAGTCCACGCGGCGACCCTTGGCGTCGGTCACATAGCCGTCTTCGAGAATCTGGAGCAGCATGTTGAAGACGTCCGGGTGGGCTTTTTCGAGCTCATCGAAGAGGATGAGGCTGTAGGGTTTGCGACGAACCTGCTCGGTGAGCTGGCCCCCTTCGTCGTAGCCAACGTAACCGGCTGGCGCGCCCACGAGGCGGGAAACGTTGTGGCGCTCCATGAACTCGGACATGTCGATCTTGATGATCGCCTCGCGGTCGTGGAATAGCTCCTCGGCCAGCACGCGGGCGAGCTCGGTTTTACCGACGCCGGTGGGGCCCAGGAAAATGAAGCTGCCGATGGGCCGGCGCTCGTCGGCGATGCCGGTGCGCGAGCGGCGAATGCTTTTGGCAATGGATTCAACGGCCTCGTCCTGGCCAATAACCCGGCGCTTGAGCGACTCGGCGAGCTTGAGCAGGCTCTCCACCTCGGTCTTGATGAGGCGCGTGGCCGGAATGCCGGTCATGAGCGAGATGACTTGCGCGATATCTTCGGGAGTAATCTTAATGGCGCTGTCGGCGCTGCCCTCTTTGAGCTTGAGCTGGGCCAGGCGATTGCCAATGACGCTCTCACGGGTCTTGAGGCGGGCGGCTAGCTCGAAGTCTTGGTCGAACACAGCGTTTTCGATGTCGTCGCGGATCTCGCTCTGCTGCTTTTGCAGGTTACGCAAGG
>CAZGZY010000146.1:0-2987 GCA_964530365.1 uncultured Candidatus Saccharimonadales bacterium | reverse complement strand
CTACAGGAGGGTCTTCGGATGTCACGGCGGCCAACGTCTCATTTTGGGGCCTGAAGGCCAGCGGCGGGGGGGCGCGCGACATCCCGGCCGGCAACCATCTGGATCGAAAACTCGCCGCCGTGGCCTGCCACCGCAGCCAGTTTCGGATCCCCCGGGGCGCCAATGACATTCCGCCGGTCTACCAAGGCTTCCTCCCGGCCGAAACCTACGACCAATACTAGGCCATTCTTGGTATGCTAACGCGCCTCGTGCTAAAGTGCTCTCATGCGCCTCTACAACACCCTGACACACCAAACCGATGATGTTGCCCCCATTACCCCAGGGCAAATCTCGCTCTACACCTGTGGTCCTACCGTCTACAACTACTATCACATCGGCAACCTGCGCAACGCCGTTTTCAACGACACGCTCCGCCGCACACTCGAAGCAACCGGCCTCAAAGTGCGCCACGTCATGAACATCACCGACGTCGGCCATTTGGTATCCGACGCCGACGATGGGGAAGACAAGCTCGAAAAAGGCGCCGCGCGCGAGGGCAAAACCGTGTGGGAAGTGGCCGCGCACTACACCGAAGCGTTCAGGGCCGACATGACCGCCTTAAACATTTTGCCACCCAGCATCAACCCACACCGCTCCAAAAATTCTGCGACCGACCCCTACGCGCGCGCCACCGATTTTCTGCCCGAGCAAATCAGCATGGTGAAGACCCTCATAGACAAGGGCTTCGCGTATCAAACCGGGCAGGCCATCTATTTCGACGTGGCCAAATTGCCCAGCTACGGCGAGCTCTCGGGCCAAAAGCTCGCAGACAAAGAGGTAGCCGCTCGCAGCGATGTCGTCACAGACCCCGAAAAGCGTAGCCCCCACGACTTTGCCGTCTGGTTCTTCACCGTGGGCCGCTACGCCGACCACACCATGCAATGGCCGAGCCCCTGGGGCAACGGTTTCCCCGGCTGGCATCTCGAGTGCTCGGCCATCATCCACGCCACCCTCGGCGACCCGATCGACATCCACACCGGCGGCATCGACCATATCGGCACCCACCATCCCAACGAAATGGCCCAAACCGAAGCCGCCTTCGGTCACCCACTCGCGCACTATTGGGCCCACAACGAGTTCAACCTCGTCGACGGCGTCAAAATGTCTAAGTCCAAAGGCAACTCATACACCTTAGCTGAGGTCACCAAACGCGATTTCCACCCCCTAGCCCTGCGCTTGCTTTACCTCCAGGCCCACTACCGCTCCGAGCTCAACTTCACCTGGGAATCGCTCGAAGCCGCCCAAAACACGCTGCTCAATCTCTACGCCTGGGCCGACCTCAAGCACCAAACCAACTTGGCCGAAATCCGCCTCGATGACAACGCCATAACCGGGTTCCTAAACCGCGTAAAAGACGCCCTAGCCGATGACCTCTCAACCGCCCAAGCCCTGTCTGAGGTGTTTCGTTACAGCACCAGTATCGCCGCCGGTATGACATTTAGCCCGGAAGACTTCAAACAGCTACTGGAAGGGCTTGACAGGCTCCTCGGGCTCAGCCTTGGGGGCCGTCCCGATATCACGACCGAGCAAAAGGCGCTGGTCGCCGAACGCGAAACCGCCCGCGAAGCCAAAGACTGGGCCGCCGCCGATAGGTTACGCGCCAAGCTTGCCAAACACCAACTCGAAATTAGCGATACACCTAATGGGCCGCGCTGGCGCCGCTCCAAACCGTAAGCCGGTTCCCGCAAATGAGGCAAAACTCCAAATCTGCTAATTCTCCATTGTGGGCGATGACTAATTTCTCACGTAATTCCGAGGAAAAGTTGTGAGTTTATGTCAGAGCCAGCCGCCTCCAACCCTGTAAAATTACAGGACACGCATTATATTATGGGGCAATGGATAGTTCGAAAAAAGGAGAAACGCAGTTGGCGGAGCCGGGTAGTGTAAAAAATGCTCATGAAATTCTTCGTCAAACAGAGGCCATGATAAATAGCCTGGGGGAAGGGCTCATAGTAACAAATGTCCGAGGCGAAATTACCACCATCAACCCCTATGCCCTCACTAGCCTCGGTTTCGAGGAAGACGAGCTCATTGGCGCTTGGTTCCCAGGTGTTGTCCTCTCGGTTGACCAGCATTCCCGGCCCATAGACCAGCTGGCCCGCCCCCTCATCAAAGCCTTAACCAGTGGCCAAACCGTCTCTGACCATAGCAACTATTTGCGCAAAGATGGCTCACTTATGCCGGTATTCGTTACCGTTTCGCCAATTCTCATCGACGACAAGCCCACCGGCGTCATTGAGGTATTCCGGGACCTCACCAAAGAACAGCAGTTAGACGTCGCCAAAGACGAATTCGTCTCCCTCGCCTCCCACCAACTCCGGACACCCGCGACCGGCGTTAAGCTCATTTTGGCCATGCTCGCGGCTGGCGACTTCGGAGCGCTCACGCCCATCCAGCAAAAATACCTCCAAAAGGCCATTCAAAGCAACGACCGGCAGCTCCACATCATCGAGGACCTCCTCAACGTTGCCCGGGTAGACGCGGGCAAAATGGAGCTCGACTTCGAGTACACCGACCTCGCCGACCTCCTCCACGACGCGGTAGGAGAACACCAAGCCCTAATTCAGGCTAGACGCCAATCGGTGCGGCTCAATGCCCCAAACCAGCTCCTGGCCTTCATCGACAGCCAGAAAATTCGCATGGCCATCGACAACCTCCTAAGCAACGCCAGTAAATACTCAGCACCGGGCCGGAAGATTAGTGTCGTGTTATCGGCAGACGATGGGTACGCCACCTTGTCCGTCACCGATGAGGGGGTGGGCATACCCAAGACCGATATCGCCAAGCTCTTCACCAAATTCTCCCGGCTAGAAAATGAGCTATCCACCTCGGTCGGCGGCACCGGCCTCGGACTCTTTCTAGTTAAAAACATTGCCGAGCTCCACCATGGCAGCATCTCGGTCGTATCAGAAAAAGGGGTCGGAAGCACTTTTAGCATCCAGTTACCC
>CAZGZY010000145.1:0-2993 GCA_964530365.1 uncultured Candidatus Saccharimonadales bacterium | reverse complement strand
GTGGGACTCGTCCACGAACAGCAGCATGTCGTCGGGGAAGTAATCGAGGAGGGTGGCGGGCTGCTCGCCGGGCTCGCGGTTGGAGAGGAAGCGGGAGTAGTTCTCGATGCCGGCCACGAAGCCGGTTTCTGAGAGCATCTCCATGTCGAACTTGGTGCGCTGCTTGAGCCGCTGGGCCTCGAGATTCTTGCCCTCGGCCTCAAATTGTAGGAGCCGGGCGTCGAGTTCCTCGCCAATAGCCGCCACAGCATTCTGCAATTTTTCTTGC
This sequence comes from uncultured Candidatus Saccharimonadales bacterium, assembly GCA_964530365.1. Taxonomy (GTDB): domain Bacteria; phylum Patescibacteriota; class Saccharimonadia; order UBA4664; family UBA4664; genus CAZGZY01. The sequence continues at coordinate 2,725 of CAZGZY010000145.1, read as the reverse complement.
GGGGTCACGTAGTGCTTGGCCGGGAAAACTTTGAGCTCCGTGCGCTCGGCCAGGACTTCGCCGGTGAACGGGTCCACTTGGCGGATGCGCTCGAGCTCGTCGCCGAAGAATTCCAGGCGGTAGGCTGTCTCCTCGCCGATTGGGAAAATGTCCACGGAGTCGCCGCGCACCCGGAACTTGCCGCGGGTGAAGTCCATGTCATTGCGCTGGTACTGGATGTCGGTGAGCTGGCGCAGGAGTTTGTCGCGGCGGCGGGTTTCGCCAATCTTGATATCGACCGTCATGGCGGTGTAATCGCTCACATTGCCGAGCCCGTAAATACAGCTCACGGAAGCCACAATTAACACGTCGCGACGCGTCAGCAGCGACATGGTGGCGGCGTGGCGCAGGCGGTCGATTTCTTCGTTGATGCTGGAATCTTTCTCGATGAACGTATCGGTGCGGGCAATGTAGGCCTCGGGCTGGTAATAGTCGTAGTAGCTCACAAAATATTGGACGGCGTTGTCCGGGAAAAATTGCTTGAATTCGCCGTAGAGCTGGGCAGCCAGGGTTTTGTTGTGGGAGAGAATGAGGGTGGGCCTATTGACTTTTGCCACGATTGATGCCATGGTGAACGTTTTGCCGGAGCCGGTCACTCCCAGCAACGTTTGCTCACGATCGCCCCGATGCAGGCCCTGCAAGAGCTGCTCGATGGCCTTGGGCTGGTCGCCGGCAGGCTGGTATTTGCTTGAGAGGTTGAACTTTTGCATACCTTTGCAGTATACCAAACGCCATTCCGGGCCGCGCCACCGGGCATCTGGTAGCGAGTTTTTGCTAGGACCATTGGCAATTTAAACAAAGCCTGAGCGCGAGCGGTTAATTATCGTTAATTACGGCCCCAAGCCTAAAGGCGGCCCATTTGAAGAAGCAAGCCGTTCGCGAGAGGAGAAAGCAGTGGAACCGGATCTGACGGTTATCATCCCGACGAGGAATGAGGAAGGCAACGTCGAGGAGATGGTTAGGCGCTTGACCGACGCGTTTGGGGAGCCGGTGGTGATCATGTTCGTGGACGATAGCGACGACGGGACCCCGGCCGCAATCACCGACATGGCGGCGACGGCGGCCGATGACCACCCGGTGGCGCTCATTCACCGCGAGCCCGGGAAGCGTGTCGGCGGGCTGGGCGGGGCGGTGCAGGCGGGCCTAAGGGCTGCCACAACCCCCTGGGTGTGCGTGATGGACGCCGACCTGCAGCACCCGCCGGAGGTTGTGCCCGCCCTCCTGGCCAGGGCCCGGGAAACCGGCGCCGATCTCGTGGTGGCCAGCCGGCGCATTCCCGGCGGGCGGTCCGACGGCCTGAGCCCGGCGCGCAAACTCGTGTCGTGGGGCTGCGCGGCGCTCGCCAAGGCGTTGTTCTGGACGGAGCTACGGGGCATCAGTGACCCTATGAGCGGGTTTTTCCTGCTTCGCCGGGAAGCGGTGGTGGCCGAGCTGGCGCCGCCGGGGTTCAAGATCCTACTTGAGCTCGTGGTGCGGCATCCCGGGTGGAGCCGAAACGAAGTCCCGTTCGTGTTTGCGGCGCGGAGAGCCGGGCGGAGCAAGGGGACGCTCAGGGAAGGGCTGCGGTACTTCCGGCACCTGTGGGCGCTCATGAGGCCAGCCCAGGCAGCGGCGGATGCCCGGCAGATGAGCCCCGCGGGACTGTAGCAAGCCTGGCGGACGTTAACGGGCCAGGGGCCCCGGCGCTGGTAGAATTGCAGTGCCGGGGCCCAGCCGAACAATTCGATTTGGAATTTTGTATAAATATCACCTTCGGCCCAGATTGATACCATGGCAGAGCCGTTATTTGTACGTTGAAATGTCGGCAAAATTACCCAAACAAAATGTTTCTGACCGAAAGGGAGGCAGAGATGGCGCCCAGCACCGTCTCGAGCCGGGCCATCGGCCCGGATGCACCACCAAGCACGGCGCGGTGGCCAGGCGGACTGGGTCAGCCGCTGAGCCGTTGGTTGCCCATGGCTACCATGTTCGTCATTTTGGCTATTGCTACCTTTTTGCGCGTCTGGCAGCTCGGGGCGCTAGGGTTTAACAGCGACGAGACAGTATACGCCGGGCAGGCCGCGGGCATCACCGGAGATAGCCACCTCCAGCCGTTCTTCCCGGTCTTTCGCGCGCACCCGTTACTGTTTCAAAGCGTCATGTCGCTTGTGTACCGGATCGCCGGGACCAGCGATGTGGCCGGGCGGTTGGTAGCCGTGGCCTTCGGCATCGCCACGATAGTTCTGGCGTACCGGCTCGGCCGGCTACTCTATGGGGAATGGACGGGAGTGGTGGCGAGCGCGTTCCTAGCGTTCATGCCCTACCATGTGGTTGTGAGCCGGCAGGTCTTGCTTGACGGCCCGATGACGTTCTTTGCCACCCTCACGCTCCTGTGTACCGCGAAATTCTGCGCGAGCCGTCAACGGCCGTGGCTCTATGCGGCCGGCGCTTCGCTGGGGCTCACGCTCCTCACCAAAGAAACCGCCATCCTGTTCGCATTGGGTGTGGCAGCGTTTTTTGTGTTGTCTACCCATATCCGTCCGAGGTGGCGCGACCTGGCAATAGCCGCGGGTCTAGCGGCCCTGGTGGCGCTAGCGTCGACGGCCGCTCTGGTGGCGTCGGGCAAAACCGGCGTCGGCCAGGGCTACTTGGCCTGGCAAATCTTTCGCCGAGCTAACCACAGTTACTGGTTCTACCTGCAGACCGG
>CAZGZY010000144.1:0-3001 GCA_964530365.1 uncultured Candidatus Saccharimonadales bacterium | reverse complement strand
TCCACGTCATCTGCGCGAGCGAGCCGGACTGCTCCGGGTGCTCCGGGTCGTACTTATTTGGAATCACTAACCTCCCGAGGTCGTTAATGATGGTGGAGCCCGTAATCACATGCTCCATCAGCGCGGCGGCGGCCCCCAGCGGCTTAATGATCGACCCCGAAGGATATCCCCCACTCACCACCTTGTTAAACAACGGCTGGCCTGGATCCGCCAGCAGCTTCTGATAGTCGGCCTGGGAAATACCTCGGCTAAACTGGTTGTTGTCGTAGCTCGGCAGCGACGCAATCGCTAGCACTTCGCCGGTTTTCGGGTTCACCGCCACACCCGCCGCCCGCACCGCGCCCGAGGCGGCCATCTGCTTATTAATGGCATCCACCATGTGCTGCTGCAACCCCGCGTCTATCGACAGCACCAAGTTATCCCCCGCCACCGGGTCACGGCTGGCCAACACCCGGATCGGCCGACCCATGGCGTCAACCTCGGTCCGTTCACCCCCGTTTGTGCCCCCCAGCACCTTCTCGTACTGCTTCTCCAGCCCCAATTTACCAATGAGGTCCGTCGGCCCGTACGTCGGGTTAGCTTTGGCCTCATCCGCGTTCACGCGGCCGGTGTACCCCAAAAACACCGACAACAAGTTATTGTCCGAGTATTGGCGGATCGGGTTTACATCGAGCGAGAAGCCTGGCAACGAACCGCTCGATTGGTCCATCAAGAGGGCTTTATCGCGGTCAACGCCGGCCGCCACGAGTTGCGGCACCGGGCTTTGCAGACAACCCGGCTCACCCGTCTGGCAGGTTACCTCGGCCTTGGCCTTCACATCTCCAGCCTCCATCCCGATCAGCGAGCCCACCGTGGCGTACTCACGGCTCCGCGCCGCCGCGTCTGACGGCAGCAGCTGCGGCACCACAATCACATCGAAGCTCGCCTGGTTCTGGGCCAGCACCGTGTGGTTACGATCGTAAATGATGCCCCGCGGCGCCCGTTCCACCCGTTCGCGAATTCGATTACCGTTAGCCAGATCCAAGTTCTTGCTACCCGCTAACACCTGCAGACTAAACAGCCGCACCACCAAAACAGCCAGCGCCAGTGCGCCCACGCCGGCGAACACCATGAGCGGACGCCGGTCGGTCTCGCCCTCGGGCCCCACCGCCTCAGCGTCGGCCGGCAGGATTGCCTCCGTCCATTCCTCGTGTTTCGTCGCTTGGCGGCTAAGTTTTAGCCCGCCGTGCCCGGACCCACCCTCCAGATAACCGAAAATCGACCGCCGCATTAATGCCTCCCCGAAACTTCATGAGCCGGCAAACCCGGCCCAGATACTAGCCAGCGGGCCAATGGCCGCAGGGTTACCGTCAAGAGCAAATTCAACAATAACTCCAAACCGAACCGCGCCGACAAGGCAGCAACCGGCCAATGCGAGGTCACGTTTACCAGCCCGGCCAAGATAACTAAGGTCATCAAAAGCGTGCCAACCGCCACCATCACCAGCGCTACCACTCCTCCACCCAACTCAACCCCCGCCCGGTGCAGCAAGCCCATGGTGAGCGCCACCAGCACAAGCACCCCCGTCCACAGCCCAAAATTAGCTCCGCTCGCAAGGTCCAACGCAAACCCTCCGGCCACCGCCACTACCATCGTGACGCTAGCCGTGCCTTCTAGCCCCACCAGCGCCACCCACACCAATGCCAAATTGGGCACCACCCCAAGCGGGCGCAGCGCCGGCAGCCAGCTCATTTGCAGCAGAATGCAAGCTACCGACCCCAGCACCAGTGCCACCCGCCTCATGGGTGCGCCTGCACCACGAACACAAACCGCAGCTGGCTCGGCCGTAGCGTGGTCTCGACCAACGCGGACTGGAACACCACGTTAGCCCGGCTGTCCACCGACTCCACCTTGCCAATGAACAACCCCGGCGGCACCAGCCCGCCCAAGCCGTCGGTCGTTACGGTATCGCCCGGCTTCACGGTGTCGGTTTGGCCAATCTTATCGAGTACCAACCCGCTGCCGAGCTGACCTTGGATGATGCCGGTAGCCGCCGAATCCTGGTCTTTGGCCGTTAGCTTAAAATCCGGGTCCGTCACCAGCATGATCCGGGCCGTCCCGGGCTGCACGTCCATAATCGTGCCAATCAGCACCCCCTCGCTCAAAACCGCCATCCCCGGCGCGATTCCGGCGCTGCTGCCCTTGTTGATGGTCACAAATTGCCGATACGAATCCGGCTGGAACGACACCACCTCGGCGGCTACCTCCGGCGGCGCCCCGGCCACATTAAGCCCAAGCTCCCGACGCAACCGTTCGTTATCGCTCCGGGTCTCTGCGTCAGCCGCCAGCCGTTGACGCAAATCAGCGTTCTCGCGCGTTAAGCGCACGTTATCCCGCGCCAACGCGCTCACCCGCCCCAGGTTCGACAACGCCTCGGCGGTCTGCGAGCCCACCGCGGTCAAACCGCTGGCCACCGGCACAACCGTGTGGTCGTACAGCCACCGGACTGGGCCAATTTGGCCAACCAACCCCAAACCAACCAACACTGCCCCTACCGCGATAGCGATGAGGATCCGGCGATTGGCGCGCGTTCGGTTCACAAAATTTGCTCGTTCATCACCTCTAGTGTACCAGGTCCGCCGCTTTCAAAAACGCCAGATCCCGCAGATGTCCTGCTCTTTAACAGTTGTCAAAATCTTCATGAAGCCCAGTGTAGCCAACTCGCGTAGTCCAGCTTTCGGGTTCTAGAGTCCACACCCCTAGTCACACCTACCACCAAAATGAGGGTACTGGCGGAACTTCATCCCCAGTGCCTCTTAGTACCCCACCCGCATCGCGTTATAACAATTTTTTCGATCTTTCCACCACAGCACCACTCTAGGCCTCCAGTGTAGGATCAAAGAAAAGTCGCGCATCAGTGACCGTAAGAAGACCAATTCGCTACCCTCATTTTGGTGGTAGGTTGGCATCTGCATATGCAGCCCACGAGCGCCCCCCCAAACCAACAACACCCGCCCCCAAC
>CAZGZY010000143.1:0-3003 GCA_964530365.1 uncultured Candidatus Saccharimonadales bacterium | reverse complement strand
GCGCCCCAGCGTTCGTCGCGGCGTCTTCCACGGCCCGTTTCTCCACCTCGGTCACGCCACTGGGAATGCCAATTACCACCCGGGGCCGCGGGAAAATGCTGTAGGTCTCTTTGTGTACCTTGTTAATAAAGTACTTGAGCATCTGCTCCGTCACCTCAAAGTCGCTCACCACGCCGTCCACTAGCGGCCGCGTCGCCACAATGCTGGCCGGGGTCTTGCCCACCATCTTCTTGGCCTCATCACCAATCGCCAGCACCTGCTTAGTTTTTACATTAATGGCCACCACGCTGGGCTCGTTAATCACGATCCCCTTCCCGCGCACATACACCAAGGTATTGGCGGTACCGAGGTCAATCCCGATATCGTGCGACAGCAAACCGAGCAAGCGGTTGATCATGAGCGTGAGGTCTTCATTGCTACCTAGTCTAACAGCCTCTATCTGGCCGCGGCAAGCCGCCCCACCAAGCTGGCTTGACACCCCTCCTACCGCTTGCTATGGTCTGCCCATGACTAGCTTTTCCGCCCAGCCCACCTCTAGCCGCCTCACCGCCACCCACCGCAACGTTTGTTGTCGCCTGTGCGGTCACGGGCTGGAAAACACCGATTAGCATAAAACGCCACTAATCCCCTCCTCCCTAGATCGCACCACACCGTCCCATTTGGGCGGTTTTTTCGTATTCGTACGCGATCTGCTGCTTGCTATAGCCATCAATCACCAGGTCACGTCCGACCTGGACCGCATCAGCTCGTTGCCAACTTAGTCCTCGGAGGCTACTCATGCCTAAACTCGAGATTACCCCCAAAGTCGTCCTAGCCATCGGCGCCCATGCCGACGATCTGGAATTCTGGGCCGGCGGCACGCTCGCCCAATGGGTCGCCGCCGGAGCCATAGTCTTCCTCCTGGTGCTCACCACCAGCGACAAAGGCACAGCCGATCCTAGCCTCAGCTCTGACGATGTGACCAAAATCCGCCAGGAAGAGCAGCGCGCCGCGGCCCAGCTCATAGGCGTCACCGAAGTATTCTTCGGTAATTTCGAAGACTGCGAGCTCGAATACAGCTTGCGCGAAGCTCGCCGTATGGTGGTCAAATACATTCGGCTGCTCAAGCCGGACGTCGTAATCGGCTGGGACCCCACCTTCGTCTACTCGGCCGCCTGGCAGCTCCCCAACCACCTCGACCACCGGGCGGCCGGCTTGGCCACCCTCGACGCCACCTATCCGTTGGCCCGCGATGCGCTAACGTACCCTGAGCTCGGCAAACCGCACATTGTGCCCACTCTGCTCCTGATCAACCCAACCGCCGCCACGCATTTCTGTGACATTGAGGAATCCCTGGACACCAAGCTCCGGGCCCTTGGCTCCCACGCCAGCCAAACCGGCCTCACTGCCGAAAAAGGCACCCTCGACCTGCTCCACGCCTCGGGTCAACCCGAAGGCCTTGAGGTCGCCGAGGGTTTCGTGTATCTCGAACTACCCCCTGGGCAATAAGCGTGGAAACGAGCTGATGCTACCGGCGGGGAAGATTTACCCCTTCTCCGCCGGGCTCCTCTCATTAAGGTATTGTCAATTTCGTTTGACGTTTCCCAAGACGCTTGTTACACTACCCCCATGACCAATGTAACCGCTATCTCCAGCGCTCGCACCACCCGACCCATCGGTCGGATGATTATTGTACTGTTTCTGGGGACCGCGGCGCACGGTCAGGACTTCTAGTACTTAGAAACCACCGAAACGCCGCTCCCCAGGAGCGGCGTTTTTCGTTTGAACCTGCAATGTGTCGCCACCGGAAAATCCGACGAGCGGCACATCCCAGGTCCGAACCCGGACCGAAAACGGGCGCCTTTGCCCATCTGTTCCTTCACACCAAGGAGAATCGCCATGGGCAGCGGCCGCCTTACGACAGCAGCCAATCGCACCATTGAGTACAAGTTCGGAGCCGAAGTCGTCACAGACTTAGCGGCCCTGAAACAAATGCTCCGCGAGCGTCAAGACGGTCCGGCCATGATCGGGCTCGAAGCCGAAGGCGGCATAGAGGCGTTAGTGCCGCACCCCACACTGGGGTGCGTCTACCGCCCGCTCCACTGCAGCGGCGAGCTCGTCCGCCAAGGCGCCGACGACCCCCGCGTAACCAAGGAGCTCGGCGGGTTCCAGTTCGAGCTCAACCCGTACGGCGGGTTGCTCGCCGGCCGGTCGCTCAGCGCACTACGCAACCAGCTCCTGGAGCTTTGGGCGACGGTTACACGCAGCGCCCGCCAACACAGCGGCGTTCCGGTGATGGGCAACATCCCGCTCCGGCTATCGGACCTCGTCGCCGGCAACATGACAGACAACCCCCGGTACCCGGAAATGGACGGCCGCCTGCGCGAACAGCGCCGCCGCAACCTCGGCCACACCTGGTACAGTCTGAGACTTGAGGGCAAGGAGCCCTGGCAAGCACTGTTCGACACGGTGATGCCGGAGACGCTCAATCTGAGCACTCAGTTCCATGTGCTCCCGCCCCCCGGACTGCGAATCGAAGACTTCATCAACGCCTGGGACCTGATCGCGACGGTCGTTCTGGCCAACGACACCAACTCGCCGTTTGCGCTCGGACGCGACTACGGCCATGAAACCCGGCTGGCTGTCTTCGAAAGCAGCACCCAAACCGGGCCTGGGGTAAACCGGCGAATGCACATGATGGACGACTGGCTGACGGATATTTACGAATACTTTGTCCGAATCAGCCAAATGCCGCCCCTCGTGTGCGAGCCAGCCGGCACGAACGCGCTGGAGGCCCTCGCCGCTGGTGACGTGCCCGAGCTCGGATCGCTCCGGCTCCTCAACGGCACCACCTGGCGCTGGACCAGGCCGATCATCGGTTTCACCACCGACTCGACTGGCCGTCCCCAGCTCCACATCCGCGCCGAGGAGCGCACCAACCCGGCCGGGCCGACGATCGATGACAAGATCGCCGACATGGCCGTCTCCGTCGGCGCCGCGCTCGACTTCGCACACCGGTTCGCG
>CAZGZY010000142.1:0-3003 GCA_964530365.1 uncultured Candidatus Saccharimonadales bacterium | reverse complement strand
CCAACTTGCTCATCCTCGACGAACCCACCAACCACCTCGACCTGCCGAGCATCGAGGAGCTCGAGAAGGCCCTCGACCGCTTCACGGGCGCCGTGCTTTACATTTCCCACGACAGCTACTTTACCCGCGGAGTCGGCGGGGAAGTGGTGGAGGTTGTGCCAGCGGCGTCAGCCTAAGGCAAGCCGCGTGATAAACTCATACCATGAGCAAACCAGACGAGCACCAGCACATCCTCTTCATCGAAATCGCCGGCCATGCTATGCGGGGCGTAGCGTTAGCCGCTAGGCAACGTGGGAACACCGTAACCGGCCTCGACGAGAAGGCCGTGCCGCCCGGCTCAGATTGGCTCGACGAGCAGGAGATCAAGTGGACGCGCACCCCGAACCTGAAGTTGCTCGATGGCATCGACCTGGTGATCATTAGTGGGGCTACTCAGGCCGACTACCCCCTACTCAAGGAGGCCCGCCGCCGCCAGATCCCCGTCGTGTCGTTCGCCCAATACCTCGGCGACCTCACCAGGGGCAAACACGTTATTACCGTTACCGGCACTCATGGTAAAACCACTACGACCTCACTCATCACTTGGCTGCTGGAGTCAGCCGGTCATACGCCCGATTACCTCATTGGCATCCGGCCCTTCAACTTCCCGTCCAGCGCCCGTCTAGAGGACGCGCCCACCTTCGTGGTGGAAGGCGATGAATACCGCGCTTCTCACCTCGACCCTCGGTCAAAGGTGCAATATTACCACTCGGATGTGATGGTGCTCACCTCCGTCGAACACGACCACCCCGACGTGTTCGCAAACTTAGAGGCGGTGAGCGACCGGTTTAAGGAGGTGGTGGCTGCCATCCCCGCGGCCGGCCGACTTGTGGCCTGGGCCGAAAGCCCGGCCGTGCTCGACGTGGCCGAGGCCGCCAAATGCCCGGTAGTCACCTACGGCCTTGAAGCCGGCGACTATATCGCCCGCGACGTCGCCTACCAGCCCGGCGGCATCGAATTCGACATCCAGCATGCCGGCCGCATTCTTGGCCGCGTCGCTGTGCCCCTCTACGGCCGCCACAATGTCCTCAACGTGCTAGCCGCCGTGGCCGTGGCGCGGGGCGAGGGCCTCACGATGGAGCAAATCGTGGCCGGCGCGGCGACCTTCCGCGGCGCTTTCCGCCGCTTCAATGTGCTCACGCCGAAAAGCGCGCCGGTAGCCATCGTCGACGATTATGCCCACCATTCCACCGAAGTTGCTACCACCCTCGAAGGCGCCAGATTGCACTTCAAGGGCCGCCGCGTTGTCGCGGTGTTCCGGCCACACACGTATTCGCGGACGGTGGCGCTGCTTAGCCAATACCAACGCTCCTTCGGCAATGCCGCGGTCGCCTACATCACCGGCATCGAGGGCGCGCGTGAGGCCGCCATGGAGCACACGGTGAGCGGCCTTGACATCGTGAGCGGGCTCAAAACGCCGGCCCTCTACGTGCCCGACCGCGCCGACCTTGTGGCACGTCTCAAACTCGACTCCAGGCCGGGTGATGTGATTGTGTGCATGACCGTCTCGGGTTACCAGAAGCTCGCCGAAGAATTGGCTGAAACGCTTAACCTAAAAACTAAATAAGCTAAAATAACGATGCCCGCTACCAACGACTTGGCGGGCATCGTTGGTAGCGGGCGGCCAAAGGCCTACTTGGCCTTTTGGAAAGTGGAGTAGCGGGCCGACCAGTCAACCTCGAAGTAGGGGATGTTGATCCCGTCCTCGGGGTGGGTGGCGGCGTACCGCCTGAGGTGCTCCAAGGCCAGCTCGGCCTCTGCGGCCGCGCTCTGGACGGCAGCCCGGGCATCGGCGGTCGGGTTAGGCGACCCGGCGCCAACGATTTGCGCCAGGCGAAACCGTTCGGCAATGGAGTACCAGATAACGTGAAGGATCTTGTCCAACTCGTCGTCGTCGGCCATTTTGCCGCCCTCGACCGGCCGCGCGCGCATGTCCCAGGCCGCGGCGTGATGCTCGGGGTAGAACTGCAGGTTGTGCGCCGCGAGCCGGCAGGCGATGCTCGCGAGAGCACCTCTATCCGGCGGCTTCACCCCGAGGTGCTTAAGCCGACTCCGGACCCGCCGAAGCTTTCGGTGCAAGGTCCAAACGTTGAGCGCCATGAGGGCAGTCAGAACTAGCAGGGACACCAGCCCGACGCCTGGGGCAACTTTGTAGATCTCCCAGACACTCAATGCTCCGAACGCGGCCAGGACAAAGTGGAGCCACCTCCAGTAGTGCTCGAAGGTGAGCCCCTGCCGGGGGTCAAAGCGCCGTCTGATTTCATGCTCACAGCGGGTAATGAGCCACTGCAAAACGACGGACGCCCCAGTCAATGCGACCAGACATGCAATCCCAGCTAGCCACAGATCATTCATCGACCTCTCCCTTCCGAGTCGTGCCGAGTTGGTCGTGGTTGTATATAATATAATGCCTAATCCATCACGTCAATACGCGGGTATCTTGCCAAACCAAGCGTGAACCGTTAAAATGGGTCTAAGCAGTGCGCACCGCGCTTTTTTAGTGTGAGAACCGTGCGCCTCTTTATATTTAGAAAGGACCCTCTAACCACCATGGCCCGCGACTACTCGCTCGAAAACACCCGCAACATCGGCATTATCGCCCACATCGACGCCGGTAAAACCACCGTCACCGAAGGTATCCTGTACCGCACCGGCAAGACCCACAAGATCGGCGAAGTCCACCAGGGCGAGGCCACCATGGATTGGATGGAGCAAGAGCAGGAGCGTGGCATCACCATCACCTCGGCCGCCACGACCTGTTTCTGGAAGGGCAAGCGCATCAATATCATCGACACGCCCGGCCACATCGACTTCACCGTCGAGGTTGAGCGCTCCTTGCGCGTGCTCGACGGCGCCGTCACCGTGTTCGACGGCAAGATGGGCGTAGAGCCCCAGAGTGAGACCGTCTGGCGTCAGGCCGACAAATACGGCGTGCCGCGCATTTGCTTCATCAACAAGATCAAC
>CAZGZY010000141.1:0-3021 GCA_964530365.1 uncultured Candidatus Saccharimonadales bacterium | reverse complement strand
CGCGCGAGGCGGCGCCGCTGGAGATTTGGGTGCAACAGGTGGAGCGGGAGCTGCTCTTGGGGGTGCGGCTAACCTCCGGCGAGCATCGCGCGCGTGGCGGCCGAGCGGTGGAGCGCGAGGCGGCGCTGCGGCCCACGATTGCGGCGGCCATGGTGCAGCTGGCGGGCGTGCGGGACGGCGACGTGTTTTTGGACCCTATGTGCGGGTCCGGGACCATTTTGCTGGAGCGGGCGCTGGCCGGCCGCTACGGGCTGATACTGGGCGGCGATAGCGACGCGGCCGCGGTGAAGGCGGCTCTAGCCAATTTTGGCCCGCGCCACCAGCCGCGCGAGATTTCGCGCTGGGATGCCCGCGCCTTGCCACTCGAGGGCGCCTCGGTGGACGCTGTGGCCTGCAATTTGCCCTGGGGCCGGCAGGTGGCGCGGCCGGGTGATTTGCCGGCGTTGTACGCGGGGGTGCTTCGGGAGATGGTGCGCGTGCTCAGGCCCGATGGGCGGCTGGTATTGCTCACGAGTGAGTGGGAGCCGCTAAAGCGCGTTATAACGGCTCAGAAGGGCCTAAAACTGGCCCAAACGGTGCCGAATGTGGAGATTCTGGGCCGTCGGGCTGATATTTTCGTACTGGATCGGGTTTGATTTAAGATCTGATCCTTGACTGAGGTCTGCTTTCATGGTATGATTGTAATTATCATTCAAGAAGACTTCTCCAAGAGAAGGTGCGAAATGAACGTGACTACAACCCGCGGTATGGGTATCCCAATGCGGTTCGGTCGCGGACCCAAGGTCCCACAGCTCATGGAGTTGTGCCCGGACACAGTGTACTGGGAGTCTGCCACGGAAATCTTGTGGCTCGGAACTCATGACACTGAGGTGTTCTTCCGCGTGCGGGCTTGGCTCAACTCGTACGCAGACACACCTCCCCCTATCGGCGGGCTCACCGAGAGCCTCTCCTGGTTAAGGGAGATGAACATCCGATGACCCTCGTCCCTACAACGCGCACCGCCAGACCCTCAGGGCCCGGCGGTGCGTTTCCACGTTTGGCGGTTTAGCCTACGTGCTTTAGTTGGCCATGAATTATGACCGGGCTCATGCCAATGAGCTCGTCTTTAAACACCCCTTCGGGAACCGGGTTGTAGAGAAAGATCTTTTTGCCAAGCTCGAAGGCTTTAAAGATCTCCAAAAAGGTGGCCCCGCCAATGTAGTTAACCCGCTGTTCTCGGGTGAGGTTGAGGGCTAATATGGCGTCGTGACCTGCCACAAACTCGCTGTTTTTGCGGAGCATATCGGCTTTCCAAGCCTGGTATGCTCGGTCGTCGAGCCTCTGGATGAGCCCCTCTGCTTGGGCGTCGTTGTAGCCGTTGGGTGGCGTGACGTTGTGGCCGAGGTTCTCGAGGGTGGATTTTATGGTTGCGACGTGGCTGTAGAAATGCTTGCTGGTACTGAGATAGATATGCATGGGAGTATGCGGATTGTATGGTGTTTGAGGGCAGAATTACTAGTGAAGTCTGCTTCACTAATCTACAAACTACAGAGGCTGTATGATGGTAACTATGAACGTGCAGTTGGAAGTCCACGCGACCCAAGCTGAAATAATCCGGCATTTGCTGTTTAGCCCTGAAGCACGGTTTTCGGAATTAAATACCGGCGGCCTTAGCAGTGACAAGTTTAGCTTTCATTTGCGACGCCTTACCAACCTGGGCTTGCTAACCAAACGGGACGATAAATACTCTCTCACGACGTTGGGCAAAGAGTTCGCGAACCGGCTGGATACCGATGAGGGCATAATTGAACGGCAGGCAAAGTTGACGGTGATGCTGGTGCCGGTGCGAGACGAGCCAGACGGCGAGCGGCAATATTTGGTGCAGCGACGGCTCAAACAGCCCTACTTCGGCTATTGGGGCTTTTTGTCGGGCAAGGTCCGCTGGGGTGAGACGGTGCTGGCAGCGGCGGCCCGGGAGTTGCGCGAGGAAACGGGGTTGGCGGGTGAGCTAACATATTTGGGTACCCAGCACAAATTAGACTACTCTCACGAATCGAAGTTGTTAGAAGATAAATACTTTTTTGTAGTGCTGGCGGATAAGCTTGGCGGTGAGCTGATGGAGCGGATTGAGGGTGGGGAGAATGAGTGGCAGACAGCGCAGCAGATTTTGGCGCAGGAGAGGCTTTTTCAGGGTATGGACATGTCGTTACGGCTAGCACGGGGCGACTTGGCGCAATTTACGGAAACCGTTTTTCGGTATGATGAGCAGGATTATTAAGCGCGGCCAAGGCCGGCCGCGCATTATTCAAATGAGGTTGAAGGTGGATTCTGCGGGGGCCCCGGCGGTGAGCTGTTGCTCGATGACGGTGGCGGCGACCGAGATGACGGCCGGTAGCTGGGCTTGCTCCTCGTGGTTGAAGGGCTTGAGCACGTAGACTTCGCTGGGCTCGGTGGCGCGGTCGTTGAGGCTGATGCCGGTGCGGAAGCGGATGAATTGGTTGCCCACGTGTTGGATGGTGGAGTTGATGCCTTGGTGGCCGCCCGATCCCCCGCCGTAGCGCACGCGCAGGCGGCCGAACGGCACGTCGACGTCGTCGAACACCACCCAGACATTGCCGGGGGTAATTTTGTAGTGCTGCATGATGCGCTGGATGGCCTCGCCCGAGAGGTTCATCATGGTCGCGGGTTTGGCGAGAAGGAGCTTCTTGCCGTTGAATTCGGTGGTGGCGACGGCGGCCTTGAGCTTGCTCTCGGTTTTCCAGGTGGCGCCGAGGTTTTTGGCGAGTTGGTCGACGATCATAAAGCCGATGTTGTGACGGGTTTTGCCGTACTGGCTGCCGATATTGCCGAGGCCGACGATGAGTTTCATAATGTTAAGTATCCGTGGTGGTGAGGTATTTATCAAATGTAGCCTAAGGGGGCCCCAACCCCGGCCTCAAGATCTGCGAGGCCGGGGTTGGGGATGAGCCGACGTTTCAGCGTCCGTGCCCGACGTGGCGCAACAGTGCGTCGACGCCTGGGGTGGGCTTTCCGCCCTCCTTC
>CAZGZY010000140.1:0-3027 GCA_964530365.1 uncultured Candidatus Saccharimonadales bacterium | reverse complement strand
GGAAGTGTTTTTTGATGAGGACGGACATGTGGTCTTGGGTTTTCTCGTCTTTTTCGACAGCGTCCCACTTGTTCATGGCCAGGATGAGGCCGCAACCGGCTTCGATGATTTGGCCGGCCAGGTTGAGATCGCCGGCTACTTGGCCTTCTTCGGCGTCCATCACGAGCACGCAGACATCGGCTTCGTTGATGGCATTGAGGGTGCGTAGGGCGGAGAATTTCTCGACGCCTTTTTCGATGCGGCCGCGGCGGCGGACGCCAGCGGTGTCGAGGAGCTCGATTTCACGGCCGTGGTATTTGATGATTTCCGATGCCACGTCGCGGGTGGTGCCAGGGATGCTCGAAACCACGGCTTTTTGCTTGCCAATGAGGGCGTTAAGCAAGCTGGATTTGCCTACGTTGGGTCGGCCAATGAGCGCCAGCTTGAGCGGCGCGTTCTCTTCGGGCGCAGGGATGGCTTCGATGTGGCTAACGACGGCGTCGAGCAGGTCGCCGGTGCCGATGCCGTGAATGGCCGACACGCCGATCATGGTGTCGATGCCGAGGCGGCGCCAGGCTTCAATTTCGGCGCCGGCGGCCCTGTCGATTTTGGAGAGAGCCAGGATGACCGGTTTGCCGGATTTGAGCGCTAGCCGGGCGGCCTCTTGGTCTTCCGTAGTGACCATAGTCTTGGCGTCCACGGCCACCACGATGACGGCGGCGGACTTGGCCATTTGGCGGATCTGATCCTGGGCCTGGAGTTCAATTTCGCCGTCGGATTTTGACAGCCCAGCGGTGTCGACGAGCGTGAAATTGTAGCCGCGCCAATTGACGGCGCCGTAGTTGGCGTCGCGAGTGGTGCCGGCTTCATCGTGGGTGATGGCTTGGCGTGTGCCGACGAGCCGGTTAAACAGGCTTGATTTGCCCACGTTGGGGCGGCCGACGATTGCGACTATGGGCGTTACAGCCATTGCCAGTTGAGTCCGATCCAGTTAGTTAAGTCTTGGGTGACGCCAAAGCGGTCGGTGGCGTTTAGCACCACGGTGACCACTTCATGCCCCGCAATACGAGTAACGCCGACGAAACATTCGCCGGCAGCTAAGGTATACCCAGTCTTTATACCATAAAACTGTCCCGAAGCCAATAGGTCGTCGGTGGTTACCAGGTTTAGGCTGCGTCCAGCGGTGCTCGTGATGGTGGCCGTGCTTTGGGCGACGGTCTGGCGGATGAACGGACTGGCAAGTGCGAGTTGGGCAATTTTGGCAAGCGCTTCGGCCGAAGTATAGTTGCCGGTATCTTGCAAACCGCTGGGGTTGGAGAAGTGCGTATTGGTTATCCCCCACTCGTTCATCTTGGCGTTCATGGCCGCGGCAAATTTCGTGGTTGAGCCGGAATCGTAGAGGGCCAGAGCGTCGGCGGCGTCGTTGCCGGAGTTGATGAGCGCGCCGTGGACGAGGTCGCCCACCGTGTAGGTCTCGCCCTGAATGAGCCCGATGAGCTCGTCTTCCTGGGCATAATCGGGCAAATGTGGGATTTTAACGAGGTCTTTCGGGTTGTGGCGACTAAGAACTACGAGGGTCGTGACGAGCTTGGTGATGCTAGCTAGCGGCAACCGGGTGGCGGCGTTTTGGGCAAATAACACCGTGCCGGTGTCCGAATCGACCGCGAAGGCGCTGGTGGCGCTGAGCCCCAGAGTGTTGGTGGTGGTGCGAATGGGCAGGGCCGGGAGCGCGGTGGCGGGTGGCGCGGGGGCGGGTTTGGCCGGCGCGATGGGGTCGCCGGTGGTGGCGGTGGAGGTGATATTGGCACGGGTGTGCGGCGATAAATACCCCCACAGGCCGGTGGCATGGAGGGCTAGGGTAATGATAAGCGCGAGGGTTTTCACTGGTTCTAGTGTAGCAAGTCTGGGTGGGTTTGCTCGACTAGCTCAAGCCGGCGCACAACGGATTTAGGTTGAAGGATTGTGCCTGGCGAAGTAACGGCATTTGCGCCAATTTTGCTGTCGTTACCGATACAAGCGCCAAATTTCGTAGCTCCTGTTTCTAAGGTCTTTCCGTCCCATAAGGCAAAGATCGTTTTGTTGGCTCGTTCGTTGTAGTGGTTTGCAGTGATGGAGCCGGCCTCAAAATTCACTCGGCTACCGATGATTGAATCGCCAACGAAATTAAAATGCGCAAGCGCGGTATTTTCGCCAATGAGGCTGTGTTTGATCTCGCAACCGGGGCCAATCGATGAATGGGCGCCGACATATACCCCACCTCTCAGGAGGGCGTGGGGTCCGATAAAACAATTTGGCCCAATTATGGCAGGCGCAAGAATGGTAGCCGTCGGGTCTACCTTGGCGCCCTTATGGATAGCGACCCCATTCTTGATCTCATAATTATCACCTAGCCGGGATAGAGCCTCTTGGATTATATCTGTGGCGCGTTCGACTGCCAGCCATGGGTATTCATAGCCAGCGAGACCGGGAAGTGTTTCGAATAAATCGGGACAGATGAGTTTGAATATCATATTTTAAGAATATCATACGGGTGAATGAGGTATGATTGGGCCATGAAAACTAAGTTTGTCTTAAACTCAGGCGGTGTTAAGCGCCAGCCTAAGCTCAAAAAACAGTTTCATCAGGAGCTCGTAAAGGGGCTTGGTGGTAAACCCAAGTTCGTGCTGTGTAATTTTGCCCAAGGCCGTGAGTATTGGGACGTTAAGTTCCCGGCTTATTGCGCGGCAATCGCTGAAGATATGCCGGAAAGGGTAAGACCGCAGTTTGAGCTGGCGATGCCGGGTACCTTCGCGGACCAATGCCGGCGAGCTGATGTGATGTACTTTCATGGCGGAGATGACCATTTGCTGAAATATTGGATGCGGCAGTTTGACTTGGCTGAGCTGTTTGCGGGGAAGGTAGTGGCGACTAACTCGGCTAGTTCCGACATGCTTGCTAGAAGCTATTGGACTTGCGATTGGCGGCATTGCGCGGACGGGCTGGGGGTTCTGCCGATTAAATTTATTCCCCATTACCAATCGACTGTTGGAGATGCGGACCCTCGCGGGC
>CAZGZY010000139.1:0-3127 GCA_964530365.1 uncultured Candidatus Saccharimonadales bacterium | reverse complement strand
TCGCGAAACCTGCCCCAGCGTAGAGAGGGAAGCGCTCCAGCATATGCCCGCCGGCGCCATACCGCTCCACAAACACGTCCCAGTTGGCCTGAGTCCAAGCCCAGGTTTTGTGGCGGCCTTCCCGGTTACGAAACCCGTAGGCTAGTATCATGTGAATATCCTGCGGCCGCACGTCAGCCGACAGCCCGAGCTCCAGGAAACGGTCGATTAGTTCGGGCTTGCGGAAGCGCCCCAGTGCCCCGAGCAAGCTCATCTTCACCTGCGGGTTGCTCTCTGAGCGGTAGCGGGTCAGCATCGCCTCAAATTCCTCCAGGCCCCCGTGCCGCGCGGCCGCAAACAGCACCACCGGCCGCAAGTCGGGGTCGAGCGCCGCGCCCTCCAGATACGCGCTAAACCGCCTCGTCGCCTCTTTGGTGGCTGCGGGGTCGCCAAACCGCACGGCTTGCTGCAGCACCGTCGGCCGCATCAACGTGTCGAACGACGACTCGCCATCCTTGGGCGTCCAGCCTAGCCGCCGCACGTTCGGGACCGTCAGCCACAGCCCAAACCGCTCGAGCCGTTCGCGCAGGGGCTCGTCTTCCACAATGCTCAGCAGGTTGCCGAAACCGCCCGAAACCGCGCCCCACACCACGTAGTCGGTTTCCTCGCGCAGCGCCTGCACCAGCTCCAACGCCACTGTGGAGTCGGTGACGCCGGCCTCGGTGGTCGCCATTACATCGCCCACCACGCCAAACCGGTCAACCGCGTCCAATTTACCGTCGCGCAGGGGTTTGTCTAGCGCCCGGATCATGTGTTCGGTGTAGTGGGCGCGGTAAAAGGTTGTCTGCCCGGGGTTGGGCTTGAACCAATCCGAACTCATAACGGCGCTTGGCAGGGGCGCCGTGGGACCCGTCATGAGCTGTTGCTCGGTTTCGCGGCCGCCCGCTACCAGCGCCCCAAACGGGATCGGCCACAGCACGCCCGGCTCGAGCTTGGCTTTGGCCGCCTCGCGCGGAGAACTAAAGAACCGTTGTTGGGTCACATCGCCGTCATCAAACGACACTAGCGGATAGCCAGGCTGGCCCGTCCAGGCTGCCATCACCGTATCCACCGGCTCGCCCGAGGCCTTGCCGAGCGCCGCCCACAAATCGTGGGTTACCGAGTTGCCGTAGCTGTGCTTCGTTAGGTAATCATGCAGGCCTTTGCGGAAAACCTCAGCCCCAAGATAGTGGTGGAGCATGTTAATAATGCTGGCGCCCTTGGCGTAGGAAATGGCATCAAAAATTTCGTCCAAACTGCGCGGGTCATCCACCTCAACCTGGATCGGGTGGGTGTTGGCCAGGCTATCCATTTCGAGCCCCTGGGCAAACTCTTCGTCAATAAACTGCGTCCAGGTATGCCAATCGGGGAACAGGCGGTCTCGGGCCAGCGCCGCGACCCAGGTCGCGAAGCCTTCATTGAGCCACAAATCGTCCCACCAGGCCATCGTCACGAGGTTGCCGAACCACTGGTGGGCCAGCTCGTGCGCCACCACTTCGGCCACGCGTTGTTTGTTGCCCAAGCTGGTTTTGGCCGGGTCCAGCAGCAGCGCCGTCTCGCGGTAGGTCACCAGGCCCCAATTCTCCATCGCGCCGGCCGCGAAGTCCGGAATGGCGATCATGTCGAGCTTAGGCAGCGGGTAGGGGGTGCCAAAATACTCGTTAAAAAACGACAGCGTCTGTACCGCCACGTCGAGCGCGAACGCCAGCTGTCCGGTTTGCCCGGGGGTGGCGTAAACCCGCACGAGCACGTTCTCAGGCGTGGTCTTCTCTACGTACTCAAGCTCGCCCACCACCCAGGCTACCAAGTAGGTGCTCATCTTGGGCGTCGGCGCAAACAGCACCTGCTTGCGACCCTCGCCCAACGGCCGCTCCGCTGTCACATTGGTGTTGGCGATGGCCGTTAAGGTATCGGGGATAGTCAGGCTCAGCTCAAACACGGCCTTGGCGCTAGGCTCGTCGATGCAGACAAACGCCTCGCGGGCGTGGACGGCTTCGAGTTGCGTCGTCGCCAGCCACTTTTCCTGACCGTGCTGCGTGTACCGGCTGCGGTAAAACCCATGCAGCGTGTCGGCCATCGCCCCAGCGTACGCCACGCTCAAGCTGTGCTGGCCGGCGGAAACCGGCTCATCAAACTCAAACGTGACGGTTTGGTCGGCTTCATTTAGGACAATGCTAGCCGCTTTGGCGCCGGTTTCGAGCTTGGCCAAGGTAATGTTTAGCCCCACCGCGTGGAACACCAACTCCCGGCTCGCACCCTTCAGCTCAAAGTCGACCTCCTGGGTTCCCCGAAACCGAAACCCCTCCATATCGACGTCAATATTCAGCTGGTAGCGGAGGGGGATAATGTGTTCGAGCAGTCGGGCGACTTTTGCCATCGGTATCTCACGGGTTACTGGACCTTAGTATAAATGATTGCGCCAAATTAGACGAAACGCTATAATGCCCATGTAAGTCGGCACTCAGCCGGCCATATTTTTGTAAAGTCTGCACACAATTAAATAACAACAGAATAGGAATTACCGTATGCAAACCAACTTTTTAGCCGCTATTAACCTGATCGCCGAGGAGAAGAATCTCCCTCGCGATATCATTATCGAAACCGTCGAGGCCGCGCTCGCCGCTGCCTACAAGAAGGATTACTCAGACAAAGACCAGGAGGCCCGCGCGAAGCTCGACGAAGAGACCGGCGAGGTTCACATTTATGAGTCTAAGGTCGTTGTGCCGGATGGGCAGGTCGAGAATGAGTTCTTGCAAATTGGCCTCAGTGACGCCAAAAAAATCGACAAAAAAGCCGTCGTGCGCGAGGCTGATGTCGAGAACGAGATTGAGCCCTACACGGTCGAGATGGAAGCCCACCCCGAAGACTTCGGCCGCGTGGCCGCCCAAACCGCCAAGCAGGTCATCATCCAGCGCCTGCGCGAAGCCGAACGTGAAATCATCTTCACCGAATACAAGGACAAAGAAGGCCTCGTGCTCAACGGTAACGTTCAGCGCGTTGAGGGCAGCGTCGCTTATGTGGACCTCGGCAAGGCCACCGGCGTGCTGTTTGCCTCCGAGCAAATCCCCGGCGAGCGTTACTACACCGGCCAGCGCCTCAAGCCCTACGT
>CAZGZY010000138.1:0-3130 GCA_964530365.1 uncultured Candidatus Saccharimonadales bacterium | reverse complement strand
TGAAAGTCCGCCGATTGTCGCACCATCACCCGGTAGAGCGGCCGGGGCGTCTGATTGCCGGTTGGTGGATCGGTAACGTGTCCAACATCTTTGCCTTTACTCCCATGCTGTGGGAGCGGCGGATCTTTGTGCAGAACCACTGGTGGATCATCTCTTATGCCATTGCGGCGGCGCTGTCTATTACCGGGCTCTTGCTCATGAACAGCGGCTTGGGCGAGGAATTGCACGAACTTACGCGGATGAAGCGTAAGCGGCGCTAGGGGCGTCTTGGGGCCGCTGCGGGCCAGATCACACTTGGCGCGTGGTCCGCATTACAGCGAGAAACTCGAAATTATTGTGAAATAACACCGACCCGGGTATTCGCCCGGGCGTACAATCCATCTCAATGAGGTGAACGTCATGTCTAGGGACAAGCCCACCACGGTGGCCATCAAGGCGCTGAAGGTCGTGGCCAAGCTCCTCCCGGGCGCGGATGGCAAGCAGTACGCCGATCGGGCCAAGCGCGCAGAGGAGCGTCGCAACGGCTAGCCGCCCTGCCCGCAACCGGGCACATCCTCACCCCAAGGGCTGCGCCTCGTTGTGCGCTCTTGGGGCGGGGACCGTCTACTCCCCGCAATTATTTCCCAGCGCCGCCGCCAAACCGCCCCGCGAACCTGTTGACACGGTGGCCTCAGATACGCTATAGTCACATGGTATTTTGCCGCGGGGTCATGCTCCGGGTACAAAGACTAGGAAGCGGAAGGTCTCCAGCATAGGAGAAACCTCTGTTGCCTAGGGATTATTTATGTAAACGTAAGGTTTGAACCATTCATGAAGGCGCTTCTCGGTACAAAACTTGGTATGACCCAGCTCTTCGACGAGAGCGGCAATGTCGCGCGCGTTACGCTTATTCAAGCGGGCCCATGCGTTGTTACTCAAGTGAAAACAGCAGACAAAGACGGCTACAATGCCGTCCAACTTGGGTTTGGTGACGCCAAACACCAGCCTAAGCCGCAGGAGGGCCACCAGAAGGCGGCCGGCTCCAATGCGCGCTACATGCGCGAGATTCGCATTAAAGACGTTCAGGAAACTCATCCTGACGCCAAAACCCGTCAAGCGGCCGC
Organism: uncultured Candidatus Saccharimonadales bacterium; assembly: GCA_964530365.1. Lineage (GTDB taxonomy): Bacteria > Patescibacteriota > Saccharimonadia > UBA4664 > UBA4664 > CAZGZY01. Next base: position 2,027 of record CAZGZY010000138.1, on the reverse strand, counting down.
CGACGAAGCTCTGGCGCTAGCAGTTGGCACTCAGATCGATGTCACCACCTTTGAGGTTGGCGACGAGATTCAGGTGACCGGTACTTCTAAGGGCAAAGGTTTCGCCGGCACCATCAAGCGCCACAATTTCAGCCGCGGACCAAAAACCCACGGTTCACGCAACTACCGCGCGCCGGGCTCAATCGGCTCCGGCTACCCTGAGCACGTTTTCAAGGGCATGCGCATGGCCGGCCGCATGGGCCACGACCAAGTCACCGTTACCGGTCTAAAGGTCGTGGTGGTGGACGCGAAGCTCGGACTCCTGGCCATCTCGGGCGCCGTACCCGGCCCCAAGCGCGGTCTCGTAATGGTGAGAGGCAAGTAATGGCAAACGCAATTAGTTATTCCAAAACCGGTACAAAGCACGACACAGGCGTCAAGCTCAGCGACGCTATCTTCGCCGTTGAGGCTAGCCACGAGCTGGTCGGCCAAGCTTACCGCACCTACCTGGCCAACGGCCGCGTAGCCGGCGCTACCACCCTCAAGCGCGGTGACGTACGTGGTGGTGGCAAGAAGCCCTGGAAGCAAAAAGGCACCGGTCGCGCTCGCGTCGGCTCCATCCGCGTACCAAACTGGCGCGGTGGTGGTGTGGTCTTTGGCCCCACCGGCAACGAGAACCACACCTTAACCCTGCCAGTGCGGATGAAGCGCTTGGCCATTCGCCAAGCGCTGAGCATCCAAGCCGAGTCCGGCCACATCGCCGTTATTGAATCGTTCGCCTCGACCGACGGCCGCGCGAAGACCACCGCGGAGCTCATCACCAAGCTGGGCCTCCAAGGAGCCGTCGTTATCGTTGTCGCCGAGAAGAACGACTTGCTTGAGCGGGCCACCCGCAACATCCAAGGCCTCCAGCTCGTGAGCGCCCGATACCTGAATGTCTTTACCGTCATGAATGCCGACCACCTAGTCTTCGCCGCAGACGCGCTTGAGGCTGTTAACGTTTGGCTGGGAGAGAAATAATGAGTCAGTTAGTACTAACCCCCAAGATCAGCGAGAAGGCCATTTACTTGGCCGAGCGCGGCATCTACGTCTTTGAGGTTCCCACCTCCACCAACAAAATTGAAGTCGCCAAAGCTGTCGAGGCCGCTTTTAAAGTTAACGTCACTGACGTCAACATGGTTATCGCCAAAGGCAAGCTCAAGCGCTACAAGCAAGTCATGGGTCGCCAAAAAGACATCAAGAAGGCCATGGTTAAGGTCAAGGCCGGCCAGTCCATTGCTCTGTTTGAGGTGGCCAAGTAATGGCACTCAAACTCTACAACCCAACAACCCCGGGCCGCCGTGGCATGACCTCGCGCGACACCTCGGCGATCACCAAGCAGAAGCCGACCCGTTCGCTCATCGTCGCCAAAATCGCCGGCTCCGGCCGCAACAACCAGGGCAAGATCACCGTCCGCCACCGCGGTGGAGGTGTTAAGCGCTTCTACCGTCTCGTGGACTTCGACTTCAAGTCCGTGAAGTCTGCCGTGGTTGAGGCCATCGAGTACGACCCGAACCGCTCCGCCAACATTGCGTTGGTGAAAATTGACGGCGGCAAACTCGCCTACGTCATCGCCGGAAGCGGCATGAAAGTCGGCGATCAGCTGGCCTCCGGCGAAGATGCCGCCGTCCGCGCCGGCAACCGCCTGCCCTTGGCCAACATCCCGGCCGGCACGCAGATCTACAACATCGAGCTCGTGCTTGGTCGTGGCGGCCAGATGGTGCGCAGCGCGGGCACCAAGGCTTCTCTGATTTCCAAAGAATCACCGAAGGCCGGGTTCGTGCAGGTGCGCTTGCCTTCAGGTGAGGTTCGCCTCGTCAACGAGAACTGCCAAGCCACCATCGGCGTAGTTGGCAACGAGCAGCACCAGAATATCAAATACGGCTCCGCTGGCCGTCGTCGTCGCCTCGGTTGGCGCCCGGCTGTCCGCGGTAAGGCTATGAACCCAGTCGACCACCCGCACGGTGGTGGTGAAGGCGCGCAGCCAACAGCTATTTATAAATACGGCC
>CAZGZY010000137.1:337-3134 GCA_964530365.1 uncultured Candidatus Saccharimonadales bacterium | reverse complement strand
TTTTTTGTGGTGTCGCTAACGATTTCGCCGTCGCGGACGGTGATGGTGCGGTCGGTTTGGTTGGCGATCTCGGGATTGTGCGTGACGATCACGATGGTGGCTTTGGTCTCGCGGTTTAACCGCCGGAGCTCGTCGATGATGGCCTTACTCGATTTGGTGTCGAGGTTGCCGGTGGGCTCGTCGGCCAGGATGAGGCTGGGTTTGTTGGCTAGCGCTCGGGCGATGGCCACTCGCTGCGTCTGACCGCCGGAGATCTGGTTGGGTCGGTAGTTGGCGCGGTCGGCGAGGCCAACCAGCTCGAGCATCTTCAGGGCCCGCCGTCGGCGAAGCTTTCCGGGCACTCCTGCGTACACCAGTGGCAGCTCGACGTTGCCCACGACGCTCAGGCGCGGTAGCAGATTGAAGCTCTGGAACACGAAGCCGATCTTCTGCCAGCGAAGTTTGGCGAGCTGGCTGTCTTTGTAACTAGAGACGAGCTGGCCGTCGAGGCGGTAATCGCCTGCGCTTGGCTCATCGAGTAGGCCGATGACGTTCATGAGGGTGCTTTTGCCGGAGCCGGACGGGCCGATAATAGCCACAAATTCGCCGGAATTAATGCTCAGATTGACATTTTGCAGGGCGATGGTGGGTTCGTCACGGTCGGTAAAGGTCTTGCCGATGCCGATAAGCTCAATAACTTTCATAATGATAGCTTAGCACTCGGGGGGCTTAAACGCATAGCGGCCGCCGTGCAAGGCAGCTTGCACCCCGCACGGCGGCCAGCAAGCCCGGAGCGCTGAGAGCCCCGGCTTGCTATCTAAGGTCAACGATGACTGCTGTGTCCTTTGTTTGGAAGAGACCCTCTATCGGGTCCTTCCTGTCGCTGACCTCGACCCACACACCCACTCTCGTCCGGTTTTTCAGTGCGTTCACCCCGACGGTGATGTACGTCTCATACTGGTCGAGTGGGGTGGGATCACTCGTCCACGACCACCCATCCACGCCCTTGTAGGTGGTCGCGGTGGTCGTCCGAACCACCTGGCTAAAGGGAAACCGCTTGACGCCCGTGACCCCGAGCTCAACGAGCCGATCGTCAAGGTTGATACTCTTACCCTCGGCCAGGAAGACCGTAATGACGATGTACCGTCCGCTGGAGCTGGGGGAGGGTGTTGGCCGCGGGGTGCCTGTACTGCCCGGTTGATGCTGGGGGGCCAGGGCCATCACGGCGACGACCAGGGCGGAGGCCAGGGCGAGCACAATGAGCGCAGTGCGCCCTCCATGGCCGCCACCGGTGCGACCGCCACGGACGGCTGCCCCGCGTGGTTTGGTTCCTGTTAGCATTTCAGTCCTCTCTTGCTGTCGAACAGGATATGACGCACGGTGCGCCACGGCCCCAGTTTATAGCGCTGCAGTGCGGCTAGCAACCGTTTGGGCGGCTTGGGATGACTCCAAAAAGGGCGCACATGAGGCGCTCTTTTTGGAGAGTGACGGCAAAGTTGCGCCCAGGTCCCGGCCTAGCGGCTCGTGGCCGTGACGCTCGGCGGGTAGCCCAGAGAGCTGGTGTTGAGGTCGAACGGGGCCACCACCTGGTCGTCGATGCTGATCTGGGCCGCGACCCATAGTGTGCCCGGGGTGTTGTGCGGCCCCAGTCTCCCGGTTACCTGCAGTGCGACGGTAGGCCGGTGATCGAAGGGCGGGTAGGTGAAGTCGTACTCCCCTCCGCCCTGAGTAATCGGGTAAAAGCGGTCTCCGTCGAGCGTTACGACAATGGTGGCACTGGTGTCTGAGGGCCTCCATTTTGCCTGAATGCGCACGACGTGAGCCGCCTCCGCGGTGGTAGGGGCACGCGGCCGGCGGTCGTGCGGATTGCCACCGAGGAGACTGGCAACAATCCAGACGACTGCGACCACTATTCCTGCGGCCTTGAGAGCGCGACGAAGGCCTCGGCCCGACTGCGACCGGCTACCAGATCGGGGTGGCGCGATGGTAGTCGTCATGCCGGTTCTCCCTTTCGGGGTAGGAGTAGGGCCAAATTTCAAAACCCATCCGACTTCGCCCCATTTGGCTAGGCGCGAACATGTTGCGTTAAACATGTTTAACGGACGTGACATATTGTAGCACCAGTATGAGTCATGACAAGCGGCCTAATTGACTTTTTGGCAAAAGGACCTATTATATAGGGCGATCGAAAATGACACATCTATGCCCGTGGAGGCGTAATGGTTAAGGTCGATTTATTGATACTTGTGTTGACCATCGTAGGTATCTTCGTTATTGGGAGTATTGTCACCGTCGGTGTCCGCAGGTGGCGGGAGACTCCGCACCGAGTGCACCAGACGTATGTGGCTCCGGATCTGACTGAATGGCGTGATCGGCTCGACCAGCTCCATTTTCTGTTGCTGCAGATTACGGGGTCGGACGGGACATTGGCGCAACTGCCACAGCTACCCAAGAGTCTTAGCGATGAGCTTCGCCGCTATTTTCATGGTTCTACGCTGCCGCCGGTGCCAAATGACGCGTCTACCTTGGTCAATCGAGTCACGCGACTCGAAGAGCTACTGGTTGAGGTGCAACGAGCTCACCGAGCGGCCGATGCGTTGTCGCCATTGCCACGTGACGTGGTGGCTGGCATGGATCGCTATCTCGACGAGCGGCGGCGTCGGCTCCTCGGATCGTGAGGCTGCCGTGCGCGGCTTCTGGATGTGGGGCTCGGCGCGCATAGCGCGGAGCCCCACATCAGGGGGAATATACCATAGTGAACGAAACGTTCGCGCATTGAGATAGGAAGAGCGGCGTGTAGGGAAACAGAGTAAGTACG
>CAZGZY010000137.1:0-327 GCA_964530365.1 uncultured Candidatus Saccharimonadales bacterium | reverse complement strand
ACCCCCGTAGCTACACTCTATCCCAACCCGACGCTCTTCCGATCTTTCTTTACCCTCGTTATTTTTTTTGTGGGTTTGCGTTGGGGGTGGGCGTGCCGTGGGTTTCTGGTTGTGGGGCGGGGGGGGAATAGCGGGGAGCCCCACATCAGTGGGAATCTACCATAGTGCACGAAACGTTCGCGCATTGCGGTAGGTAGGGTTGCTTTCGTCCTTTGGGACTCATCAGCATAGCTACACAGCTATGGAGCAAGATTGAGCGTGTGGGGGCCCGGGTGGGGCGCCCCACACACACATGGTCGTTGGGTGAGAAGGGTTTGAGGCCCCAAG
>CAZGZY010000136.1:0-3150 GCA_964530365.1 uncultured Candidatus Saccharimonadales bacterium | reverse complement strand
CAAGCGGCATGAAGGCGGGCCTAAATGGTGTGCTCCCGGTCTCCACCCGCGACGGCTGGATGGACGAGATCGACATGAACGCGGTGGGCTGGCCACTGCCGGCAGGGGATACTGTCGGAGCGCTGTACGACACGATCGAGCGCGAGGTGCTGCCCGCGTTCTACTCGCGCGACTCCGAGGGCCTCCCTCACGCATGGATTGCACGGATGCGCAAAGTGATAGCCTTGACGGAACACAGATTTACAACCGCACGGATGCTCGAGGAGTACCGGACCCGGCTCTACCGGGTGTAGACGTAGCGTGAGCGTGCGTGATGGCAATGGCGAGGGCGTCGGCGGCGTCGTCTGGCTTCGGGATTACTTGCAAATCGAGCAAGGTGCGGACCATTTGCTGAATTTGGGGCTTTTTGGCGCCGCCATAGCCGGTGACGGCTTGCTTTATCTGCATCGGGGTGTATTCGGCAGGGATGAGGCCTGCCTCGGCAAGGGTGAGCAGAATTACGCCCCGGGCCTGACCGACTGAGATGGCGGTGGTGACATTGGTGGAGAAGTATAGCAACTCAACGGCTGCAATGTGCGGCCGTGTGTCGCGGATCACCTGGGTGAGCTCCTCGTGGATGGTGATGAGCCGTTCGGGCATTGGGGTATGAGCGGGAGTGGTGATAACGCCGGCGTCGACGAAGGTGTAATTGGGCCGACTCAGCTCAATCACTCCGAAGCCGGTGGTGGCAGTACCTGGGTCTATCCCGATAATTCTCATGGTTGTATCTTAACACCGGCCGGGCCGGTCACTGAGCAGGGTGTAGCCATTTTGACAGTAGCCGAGGGGAAAATATGTCAATTTGGCTGCACCTGCCCGAGCGTGCTAGGAGCGGCGGCGGACTTTGGGCTGGCGACTGAGGTGCCACAGAGCGCCCAGTGCTACCAAGACGAGCGCGCCCGATACCGGTACTGGAATCCCGGCGCCCACCACGGGCAGGACGGCGCCGCCGGTACCCGAACCCGAGCCACCGGCAGTGGTGGAGGTGCCGAGGACCGAGCCGATGGCAGGGTCTGGGGTAGCGCCGGGAACCCGACCGTCAAACACGTGGAGAGGCAATTTGCCATCCGCGAGGGCAAGTACCGCGAAGGCGGTGTCGGAGGTGTTGCCTGGCGAGCCGGCCTGATGTCGGAACGAGCCGTTGGGACGCTGCATGCTGCGCAGGTAACCTGCTGCATCGCCTGCCTGGCCGGAACCGCCCTCTCCTAGAGTTGTGAGGGCCATCAAAACGAAAGACGTAGAGGTGACGTTGGGATTGCCCGAGTCATATGGGAAGCCTCCGTTTTGGGATTGAGTGCCGAGCATATAGTCTTTGGCTTTAGCGAGGACGGTCGCGCCCACGGTGAGACCAGCCTGCTGGGCGGCCTCGAGAGACATAACGGCCAACGCGGTGTCTTCGGTGTCGGAACCGGCGGAGCCACTAAAGCCACCGTCGGCGTTCTGGTGGGACACAATGTAGGCAATTGCGCTGGTGAGGTCCTGGTCGGTCTTGGGTGTGCGCGCGGCAAGCAAGGCCATCGCCTCGAGAAAGTCAGATGGCTGCTTGGCTTTAAGACCGGCAACATAGTCGGTACCGCCGTAGCTGTAAGGGTTTTGGCCCGCTGAGGTGATCGCGAGGATATTCCGTTCCCAAACGATGGCGTCGGCTCCCGCGGCCGGCGGGTTGGCTTGCAGATAACTCAATAGCGACTGATTATTTGGGCCGGCGGCCGCATAAGCCATGGCGGCCCAGGCGTTAATGCTTGGGGAGCCGGCAATATCGCCGGCGGGAGATTGCTGGCTATTTAGGTAGCCCAAACCGTTATCTACTGCGCTTTGGTTAACTGGCGAAGTGGCCAGAGCGGCGGCTGGCACAAGCGCCAGGACTATGAGTGGAGCGAGAACGGCGGCTCGGGCGGTTGAGAGTTTCATGAAGATCTCCGTTTATTAAGCGTCGATGAACCATCCGCAGGGTGCGGAGTCACAAATTTGGACAGGTTGAAGGACAGTTATTTTTCGGACAAGCAAACAGTTAAGTCATGACTTTGGCGCAAGGAGTTGAAAATCTCACAACATGCGTACAGATAAGATATTAAGCGCAAGCGTATCTGTCAATATCTGGTGTCAAAATGGGTCGCACCCTGCGGGAAGATCGAGGGGATCTGCCCGCAGGGTGACTAGTAGAGGGCGTCCCGGCCGGCCTCGGTGAGCATATAGGAGCGCCCAGACCACCAGACGTACTGCCGGACCCCGCATGAAAGCCGCTCGAGCATAGAACTCTCGGCCGCTCCGACCGGCAAGTAGCCGCCAACGCCGGCGGCCTGGACTTTGCACAGAAGGTTTAGATCGCCAGATTCCATAGTGGCGTCCTTTCCGAAGGCTTGCGTGCAACAATGATAGTGGCGATGCGAGGCGCGGATGTCAATAAAACGACCAGCCGCTGGGGCCCTTCGGGGGCTCCGGCGGCGTGCGCGTTCACGTGATCTGGAACACGCTGATCACCCGTCTCTGGTCTGGCTCATTAGGATGATCACGAACCAGACGATGCCGGCCGCACAGACGAGGCCGACGCTGAGGATGACCTTCATTGGGGTCACCGGCGAGCTGAACCATCCCCACCAGGAGCGGACCGTGATGAACCCGAGGAGAGCCACCGCAATTGCAGCGGTGAGCAGCGCGGCCAGCAAGGTCCACCCAAGGATCCTGACGAGCGCCCAGCCGGCCAGCTTCCGCGCTTTGCGGAGCAGGCGGTGAATGGCGTTGAGAACGGTGCGCAAGACGACTCCTTCCCAGGAGAATCGGGTACGAAAAGGGGCACAGTCTTTTAGACTAGCCTTAGTATAACCTAATTTTGATGTTTCGTCAACTTGCGCCTAGGTCGGATTGGGCGCCGCCGAGCAGGCGAAAGGCACGCTTGATGGCCTTGATTTCCGGGTCGCCGGCGACACGACCCTGGAGTTCGAGCTGCGGGAGGTCACTCTCCGCTGCCCATAGATGCTCGGAGTGGTCGCCGGGGTTAAGCCGGAGCTCACTGAGCGGGCTCACAAAAGTGGCGAAGAACACGACTTCAAGCGAATGCGAGCCCTTGATCTGATTATGGTAGGTAAATACATAAAACGGGTCGCCGAGCGC
>CAZGZY010000135.1:0-3155 GCA_964530365.1 uncultured Candidatus Saccharimonadales bacterium | reverse complement strand
CGACAGGTAGCAGCCTACGCATCGGAGGCTCCAGCCACCAGCTTATTGCAGTTCGAATACATCAGGGCCTCCTTACCCTACGAGATGTGCGAACAACAAGACCATACTATATAATAAGGTAGACACAAAAGCAAAAGCCCCGGTTAAAGGGCTTTCGCTTAGCGGCAGTTTCGCGTTGGGATAATTGCAGGCTGAGCCGGGCCCCTGGACGAGACCCGGCATCGAAATGGAGCCGATGCCTTCACCCCAGGATCAAGATGAAGGCGAACCCGCCCACCACCCACATCAACCCCCCCCCTAACACTCTTCCCCACCCCCCCGCTCTTCCGATCTGGCTCTCTGCGGTGTCGCCGACACCGCCGACCCGGTCGCGCCTGGCCCAGCGGGCCTTCGTGTTCTGCAGTGCTGCGTCGATCACGTTGACTCCATTCGGTTGTGCGGGCCCGGGGGGCTCGCGATGCGCGCGAGCACGGCGATGCGGCTCACGTCGCGCAATATATTAGCATAAACGCTTACGCTTGTCAACGGTCAAAGCCCTGGATCAGGAACCCCCAATTAGGGCTCTAACCTCTGTCCGAGCGTATAGGCAATTTTTGGCAGTTTGTGCCAAAAAATGCCGAGTGCTCCCCCCAAGACATATCGCTTCATGGAGGGTTTGGGATTCAGATTCAAGACGCCAAAGGCTGCGCACTGGTTGACGGCTATAGTACGACCACCTATCATTCCCCAAGCGTAACTGCTATCATTGAACGTAATGTCTGAGGTGAATGTCAAAATCCTTACATTCGGAGCCGCTACTCAGGACGTGTTCCTGACGGGCAAAGCTCTGCATGCCCGCCGCGACGTCCGCACCCGCGATTACGTGGAGCAGTTCCCGTTGGGCGCCAAAATCGACGTGGAGCACGTGTACTTTGATACCGGCGGCGGCGCCACCAACGCGGCCGTCACCTTTGCGCGGCAGGGCCTGGAAGCCGGCTACATTGGCAAAATCGGCCACGACCCGGCCGGCGCCGAGGTGGTGCGGGTTCTGCGCCGCGAAGGCGTGGGTGTCGACCGCCTCGTGTACGACCCGCAGCTTACCACCGGCTACTCGACGCTGCTGCTGGCCCCCAGTGGCGAACGCACCGTCTTGGTGCACCGCGGCGCGTCCCACGACCTCAAAGCCAAGGATATCGCCATTCGCACGCTTGAGGCTGATTGGTTCTACATTACAACACTGGCCGGCAATCTCGACCTGCTCTCAAAGCTACTCAAACACGCCAATAACCACGGCATCCAAGTGGCCATTGACCCCGGCAACGCGGAGCTGGCCCAAACCAAGAAATTCCGCGCCCTCTTGCCGCTGATCACTGTGCTCAAGGCCAACGCCGGGGAGCTGCGGACGCTGTTTGGCGGCGACAGCCTGCGCGACACCGTGGTCCGCGCTGCCGACGTCTGCCCTTACGTGGTGGGGACTAACGGCCCGGCCGGCTCCTACGCCGTCGCCCGGGGTAAGTTATACCAAGCGGGCATGTACCAGAAGGTGAAGGCCGTCGACCGCACCGGCGCCGGCGACGCCTTTGGTTCCGGCTTCGTGGCCGCGCTCGCCAAGGGCATGGCCATGGAGGACGCGATTACGCTAGCCAGTGCCAACGCTACCAGCGTGGTAGCCCAAGTTGGCGCCAAGCCCGGCATTTTGCGAACCCAGCGCGTTAAACGCATGAAGATAAAGGTAGTTAACCTGGAGAGAGGTAAACAATGATTGCGCAGTTTGTCAAAACCTCTGGGGTGCAGTCGTGAGCACGCTCGGCCGCTTCCTGCAAGCCAAGGAGCCGTTGTTTGACCACGCGCTGCACCAGTTGGAGCTGGCGTCGCACAAGCGCGGCGTCGACGTTAAGCTGGCCGCCGAGATCGCCGAGAAGGCCGCGGACCGCACCCGCCGCCTCGGCCTCGCCGCCTCGGCCACCGGTCCCGAGCTCTACGTCGCGCTCATCGAACAGGTGGCGGCCCACGACGACCACCTGGCCCGCGCCATCGGCGGCACCGACCCGACCGATCTGCGTGAGATGATCCCCTTGATCGTCAAGGCCGCCGAGAACGCCCCACTGCCCAAAGACGGCTGGTTCCTCAAAGAGTCCAAAGCCAAAGAAATGCTCCGTCACATGCCGCCGCTGGCCATCATGGACCGCCTCGGCCACCACTTGGTATCGCGCCTGCTCGAGGAAGAAGACATCTACGAGCTTTTCCTGGCCCTGCGCTTCGTGGAGCCGCCGGATTGGCTAAACGACTTCGACCGCCAATACCTCGACCTCACCGCCGCCGACTTCGAGCCCCGCCGCATCAAAGTTGTGCCGTTCGCGGTGGCCAAGTGGGGCGACGTCGCCGAGCACTTCATCCAAAAAAAGCGCCACAACATCACGCACTCCAAGGAGATGGGCGCCATCGCCGTCATGCCCATGAAAGAGACCCACATGACCGGCATTACGCTCAAGGTTATGCCGTTGCTGTTCCATTATTTCAACGAAATTCGCCTCTACAGCTCATTTTTCAAACTCATGCAAACCAAAAAGAATTTCGGCGCCATCGTCTCCGACACGCTCATTGCCGACCCCGCGCACGTTAAAATCAGCGACAACGCCCACATCCACTGGCGCGTCATTCAGCGCTACTTTGGCAAGCTCACGGGCGAAAAACACCCGGAAATCTTCGAGCCGCACCTGCAACCGGAGGACCTGCACTGGCGCCGCGCCGAAGAAGTGCTCTATGACATCGACCCCGAGCTCGAATTCTGGAAAGGGCTCGACTACGTGGCCGTCGACCGCGGCCCCGAGCACGACACCGTTACCTTCAACCTCATGGATGTCTCCCTAAGTTACTCCAACGCCATCGTCTACCCCGACCGCTACCTCTACCACTTCCGGGAGGCGCTGTGGAACGAGGTGTTCGCGCGCTACCTCGGCGAGAAAGTGCTCGAGCAGCAGTTGCTCGATAAGCTCGACAACGCCATCATTAAGCCGGAAGTGCTCACCCGTGGCTAAGCTGCGCTACCAGATCTGCGTGTCCGGCGCGGCCCGCGGCGACAGTGTAGAGCTGGCCAAACACCTGGCGGCCGAAGTGGCCCGCGACATCGTGCGCCGCGGCCATCTGGTGATGACTGGCGCCACCCGCGGCCTGCC
>CAZGZY010000134.1:0-3164 GCA_964530365.1 uncultured Candidatus Saccharimonadales bacterium | reverse complement strand
GTTATTATGCCCCCGATCTATCTCATGTCCCGCGGGGTCGCCCGCCAGCTCCGTTAGACCAACTAAAACCTAGGCCCGCACTATGAAACTCTCAACCAAAATCCTCGCCATCGGCGGCGGCACAGCCGTTATCTGCGTTGGCGTAGTCGCTGTTTTGTTGTACTCATCCATCAAAACCACCCTCCAAGACCAAACCAGCGCCAGCCAAGTCGAGACCACCAAACAAGCCATGGACAAGGTCGGCAATCTCATGTACGAACGCCAGATCGATGTTCAAAGCATCACCCAACAAACCCAGATCCGCACCCTGCTCAGCAGCCATTCGGCCGCGGCCGCCGCGGTGGTCAACGACAACCTCAGCGCCTACCGAGACTTTGCCCCAGCCTGGGAAAGTTTGAGCGTGCTAGACCCTGGCGGCACGGCACTAGCCTCGACCGACCAAACCACAATTGGCCACAACCACCTAAGTAGCGGCTCAACGCTCGCCGGCCTAGCCGCCCAAACCCAGACCAACCAGGTGGTTTCCTCCGACCTCTTCCTCGATGCCGCTACCAACCAGCCCACACTGGTCTACCTTGCGCCCATCAAAACCGGCGATACGGTAGTGGGCTTGGTAGAGGGTCGCCTAGCCTGGTCACAGGTGGTCGCGGTACTCCATACTATTCACGGGCCCACCGCCTATCTGCTCAACCGCGACGGCCTAGTGCTAGCGAGCAATAGTGCCGGCCCCACCGGACTGAGCTCAAGCATCCTCAAGCTCGATTACGGCCACACCGCCGCGTTCAGCCACGCGCGCGACCACGCCGCCGGATCAGCCGTCATAACGGCCCCCGACGACCCCGCCAAACCCGCGGTCGTCTCATTTAGCCCCGAGCCAAGCCTAGCAAACTGGACAAGCCATGGTTGGTACTTAATTCTCGACACCCCGACTAGCATCGCCTTTGCCTCGGCCACGCACCTGACCTTGATGCTTCAAGGAATCCTCAGCGGAATCGTAGTCTTAGGCATTACGATTGTCCTCTTCCTCCTAAACCGCCAAGTTCTCCAGCCCATTAACCGCATGGGCTCCGCCATGTCGCGCGTGACCTTAGGCGACCTCACCCAAACCGTCCCCACCGGCTCCCAAGACGAGTTCGACGCCTTGGGCCATAGCTTTAATGAAATGATCCGCCAACTCGCCTCGACTCACCGCAACCTCGAAGCTACCAGCCGTAAAGCCAAGGACGGCCGGGCACAGCTCGAGGCCTCAATCAACAGCTTGCGCCAAGGCTTCATCCTCACCGACGCCAAGGGCCAGCCCATCATGCTCAACGCCGCCGCCGACACCATGATGAGAATTACCCCCGGGCTGGCAAAGGATGCGGACGCCAAGAAACTCTTACTCAAATCCATTACCAACGACCTCCCGCCCGACCTCAACCTTACCGAGCAAGTCGAAGGGGTCATCCGCACGCGCAAAGCCGCCAAATTCCCGGTCGTCCCCTTAGCCGGACATTACCTTAACATCTAGCTTTCGCCGGTCGTCACCGACAACCAGCCCATTGGCTGCGTGCTCCTACTCGAAGACGTCACCGAAGAGCGCATCATCCAGCGTTCCCGCGACGAATTCTTCTCCATCGCCTCCCACGAGCTCCGCACCCCCCTCACCGCCATCCGGGGCAACACAGCCCTCATCCAGCAGTATTACGCTGAGGCGCTCAAAGATAAAAACCTGCGCGACATGGTCAGCGACATCCACGAGTCCAGTGTGCGGTTAATCGAAATCGTCAATGACTTCCTCGACGCCTCCCGCCTGGAACAAGACAAAATGAAGCTTACCCCCACCGCCTTTGCCATCGAACCGCTCATCGAAACCGTCGTTTACGAAATGGCCGGCGTCAGCCGTGACAAGGGGGTGACCCTCAAATTTGACCACAATTTGGCCAGTCTCCCGCGGGTCTACGCCGACTCCAATCGCGTCAAGCAAGTCATTTACAACCTCATCGGCAACGCCATGAAATTCACCGAAGCCGGCAGCGTCACGATCGGGGCCGAAATCCACGGGCATTCCCTCAAGGTCTTGGTCTCCGACACGGGCCTTGGCATCTCCACTGAAGGCCAGCAATTGCTCTTCCACAAGTTCCAGCAAACCGGCTCTAGCCTAATTACCCGCGACACCACCCGCGGCACCGGACTGGGCCTCTACATCTCCAAACTCCTCATCGAACACATGGACGGCAAAATTAAGCTCGAGCACTCCGAGCTTGGCAAGGGCACCACTTTTAGTTTCACGCTGCCTCTCGCGACCAAGGCGCAGACCGGCGAGTAGCATTACCGCAACTTTCGTCGCCCCAAGCCCTTACAGGCCCCCCAAAACATCCAATAACGCTTGCTCCGGCACCACGCCGGTCATGACAGCCCGCACAATCCCCTTGCGGTCGACCAAGTAGTGGGTGGGCACGCTTGGCACGCCCAAGCTACTATTGAGCACCGCGTCCACATCAATGGTGGCCGCTAGATTGTAGCCCGAGCGGCTCAAGAAAGCCTCTACCCGACCACCACGCTCGCCCACAAACAGCGACACCACGTTCAGATCCGCGTTCGCCTGCAGCTTGGCCAGCGCCGGCAATTGCTCGCTCGAGGCCGGCGCCCAGGTCGCCAGTACCGTCACCAGCGTGGGCTTACCAAGCAAGCCCACTGCCGAGCTCGTACCGCCGGCAATCGTTGGCAAGCTAAAGGCCGGCAGCGGCTTACCCACCAGACCGGCAACCGGCGTCGCCACCGCCTGAGTCGGCGTCACGTCGGCTCGCGTTAGCGACACCCAAGGCAGCGGAATGTGAATCGGCCCCAGCCGCAGTTCCGGCCGCGACGCTAGCTTCAGCTCCGGCGTCAGCGGCGTCGTGCGCCCAAGCGTAAATTGCCGCGTTACCAGCGTCTCAAACCCCGCCGCCACCGCTTTCAGGTAGTATGTCCCAGGCGGCACCAAAAGCTGGAACGCGCCCGCCTTATCAGTCCGTTGCGGGTTGGCCTGGCCATAACCTGAGCCGTCCCACACCACCCATTCGCCCGAGTCTGGGCTGCGAAAATACAGCGTCACTGTGGCGTTATTTAATCCTGCGCCATTACTGGACACCACCTTAGCCGCCCGGCTCACCACCACATCGCTCAGACGCTGGGTTGTGTGG
>CAZGZY010000133.1:0-3189 GCA_964530365.1 uncultured Candidatus Saccharimonadales bacterium | reverse complement strand
GAGGTTGTGTTCTCTGGCGCCACGTACGACGATTTTGTCTGTCATAGGTCCTCCACCTCGAGCCAAAGAGCTCGGCATTACGAGGTGAAATTGTACACAAAACGCGCGCGTTTGGCAATGGACGCGGGGACGGGTAGCATAAAGGTATGATCCGATACGAACGGGAGATTTTAGGTAGCCGGGTGGCTTATTGGGAGAAGGCCGGGACAGGGGGACGGCCGCTGGTAATTGTGCACGGCATCCGCGGCAACCACCGGTCGCTGAAGGGGATGGCGGCGCACCTGGGCGGCCGGCGGGTGGTTCTGGTGGACCTACCGGGGCATGGCGAGTCGACGCCAATGGATGACGGCCACGGCCTGGAGCATTACGCCCGGTTCTTAGACGAGCTGTGCGGCGGGTTGGGGCTCGGGGAGTTTGATCTGTGGGCGCACTCGTTTGGCGCCAACATTGCCATGCCGTTTGCCGGCCAAACCAAGCTGCCGCTGCACAAACTGGTATTGGTGTCGCCGGCCATGCAAAACACTGGCTTTGTGCAGCAGTTGTTGCGCCAGTTCTACCGCGGCGGGCTCGCGCTACCGGCGCCGGCCGACCAATTTTGGCTAGCCAACCCGGCCTACGCGGCTATTGTCGGCGGCATGTTAATTCGCACCCGCGACCGGACGTTGCGCCGCCAGCTGCACGCCAACGAGCAGCAGAATCTAGCGGAGCTGCAGGTCGACGTGGTGGCGCGGGCGTTTCTGAGCTACCTCGACTCGCTGCCGTGGGAGGTGGTGCCGCGCATCACCGTGCCGACGCTGGTGATCGGCGGGCGGCTCGACGCGCTGGTGTCGGTGCGGTCGCTGGAGAAGCTCAGCCGTGCGCTGCCCGACGGCCGCCTGGCCATCCTGGACAACACCGGCCATCTGGCCCCGCTGGAGGAGCCGGAGCGCGTGGCCGAGCTCACCAGGGCGTTTCTCGATTAAGCTTAAGTTTGCGCTTCACTTCCTGCATACCCTCCTCAACCCGACCGAGCCGTCCTTCGACTCGATCCAGCCGACTGCTAACTTCGCCCAGGCCCTCATAGAGATTGTCGAGCACTGGGCCCAGATTGCCCTCCCAGAAATTCAGGAATTCGCCGGCGATCGCCTCCTTTACGCTATCCGCACTGTCTTTGATCATGGCCCGGGTGTGTTCGCGCTCCTTGGCAAATAACCCTTGGGTGTGTTCGCGCTCCCGGGCGAATAGCCCTTGCGTGTGCTCACGCTCCCGAGCAAATAACCCTTGGGTATACTCGCGTTCCTGGGTAAATAGCCCCTGGGTGTGCTTGCGTTCCTTGATGAGCGCCCGTTCAATTGCACGTTCAACAATCCCCTCGGTTTGCTTCGCTACATCCTCCAGTGTGAAATCGACATTCGGCATCCCGGCCCCTTTCGTTGTTCAAAGTATCCCCCTATTTCTTAACCCATTGTACCGAACAAAGTGCGAACATGCAAGATAGAAACTTATCGTTGTTTTGACATAATCAATTTATTCTGTTATAATTTGCCGGCTTGCGCGGGAGTTCATCAGCGTGCGAGCGAACCCTGATAGCTCATTCCTTCAAGTCGCCTCGAGGAGGTGTACTTCAATGATCAACAAGCATGCCGCGTACTACCAACAGGTAGTGGCGCGGCGGCGACCGCTGTGGTGGGCTGTCTGCGGACTGAGCGTCCTGGCAGCCTGGGCACAGCTGGTGATCGTTACCAATGGTTGGTGGCCGGTGGCCTGGATGTTGCCCGCCAGTGGCCTCGTGGTCGTGAAAGCGGCCAGGATGCGCGCGGTAAAGGGCCGGAGAGTAAGGGCCTACACCCGGATCTTCGACCTGCGCAACGGCAGCTGGGGCTTCATGGCCCAGTTCGTGCTCCTGGCTCCGGCCAACTGCATTGCCGCCTACCACTGGAAGCAGCTGCCAGCACGGAGCCACTTCGGATGGCTGGCCAACACGTACCACCACTGGTACTGGCCGGCCGGTATGTTGGTGGTCGGAGCAATCGCGACCACGGCCGTCCGGCTGGGCGAACGCGCCAACTACCACCCCGCCGAGTACCACGCCCCCGACAAGATCTGGCACGACATCTACGCCCACATGATCGCCATCACCGGCAGCCTGCTGATCGGCGTGACGATCGTGCTGTGGGCGTCGTCGTCTGTCTGGTGGAGCTGGACGGTGGTCGCACTGATCATCGGCTGGATCCTGGCCGGACAGGCCGACCTGCTGCGGTTCAAGCGGCGGCCGCATCTGCGCCGCGGCTTGCACCAGCAGTGCGGCTCCCATGGGCGGGTGCTCGTGATGCCAGTTGATTCGGGCGACACTGCTCAGCAGTACTTCGCCTGGATCAGAGACAACCGGCGCGGCCAGAGCTGGACGGCCGACCCACCCAACAAGCCAGGTTAGCCCATGCGACCCCTGGCGCTACCGGACTGCCCCACCGTGGGTAGCCCGACGAGTTGGGCACAGCTAGTGGTCGTGGGTGTCATGATGGTCTACGCGGTGGTCATGTTCGTCGTGATCGCCCGCAACGTGACCCGTGGCTACCCATGGCGTGCTGTCGCGGGAGTGGTTGCCGCAACGTGGGTGCCGTATGTGAGCACCGCGCTGCAAGAGCAACGTAACCTGTGGCAGTTCTACAACCCCGCGCACCAATCATGGGCGCTGGACTTCGGCGACCAGATGCTGGTGCCGGGTATGGCGTTCATGGGCGCTCGGCTGTTGCGGCGACTGCGGGAGGCCGGGATACAGCCGACCCGAACCACGAAGATCGTGTGGTTCGCCGTGTCGGCTGTGTTCGGCATCGCCTGGGCGGTACTATTCCGCCACGGCGAGGAGCACACCTACTCACCGCTGCTGCACAATGCTCTCGGCAAGCTGGCGCACGACGCGCTGGCCGGGCCGGTCGTGGCGGCGACGGTGGTGTTCACCTTGCTAGCGACGGTCTACGCGATCATGCGCGACCGCCACAACCGCAAGACGCTGTTCCTAGCCGCCTCGGTGGTCGCGATGATCGTAGTGTTCGTCCTGCTACTCATCCACGACCGTCATGGCCTGATTCCGGACGTGCTCTACGTCCGGGACACCTGGACGCCATTGCCCCACCGAATGTTCTGCTAGTTTCGACAAGGAGATCTATCGGGGGCATTTCGGTCCCGGCCGCCGTCACAGGCAGCCGGGAC
>CAZGZY010000132.1:0-3201 GCA_964530365.1 uncultured Candidatus Saccharimonadales bacterium | reverse complement strand
GCCCATAACCCCCGAACCTCCGTCCGCGCACCACGCGCCCGACGGCCCGACCACCCCCGCGCGTACCACACCCGGGGCCTCAGCTTTCGAACCTGCCCCCGATCACATAGGGGACGGTAGCACCCTCGAGCAAACAGCCACCACTCCCGACCAACGTCACCAAGCTACCTCCGCCGGCCCAAGCCCAAGCGACGCCGGCCCCAAGTCGCCCGCGCCCTCGCCCGACGGCCCGGTGGGTCCCAGCGATCCGGATTCCGGTGGGGGATTGGGCCTACAAGTCGAAACCACGCCCGACGCAATCGATGCAACCGCCGCCCCAACAACAACGTCAGTTCACCAGGCAACCACCATATCCGCCCCACAAGCAAACACCGCCGCCGCCAAGGCATCTTCCGCCGAAGCCTCCAGCCACGCCACCGAAGCCCCCCGACCGGCCGAAAGCGCCCACACCGAAGTCGCCCGCACCGACATCCCAACCGCCCCCGAACATTCCACACCCATCACACTGGTCGAACATCAAACCATCAGCCTCCGCCCCACCGCCAACTTGCATGCCCCCGCCCCCGAATCAGCCCCCACACCCCCAATCACCTCGCATGACCAACCCAAAATTAGGGTGAATAACACCTTAATGTCTCCCCACCAACCAGCCACCGAAACCCCCAACCAAATCCCCGATCAACCCGCCGCCCAATCCGCGCCCCAGGCCCTCATTTCCTCCTGGTTCCAAGACTTCGGCGCTCCTCCGCTCGAATCACTCACCCCGCAAACTCCCCCAACTCCAACCGCCTACACCCAGCCCGACGACGACCTAGCCATCACCTTTGACCTACCCGACCCCACCACTCACCGTACCCGCCGCACATCACGCCAAACCATTAGGACCACCGCATGAGCACACCCATATCTATCAAACTCCACGACCTCATCTCGACCGCCCGAGCCGGCAAGCTCCACGACGTGGTCGAACGCGACGCCGAGCTCTCGCGCCTGGTCCGCATCCTCCTCCGCCCCACTCACCACCACGCGGTCATCGTGGCAGAACCCGGCACTGGCAAATCCAGCCTCATCGAGGCTCTAGCTCTTCGCCTGCACCAAGGCCACTACCGCCCCCTCGAGCCAAAAATCTACCGCCTCGCCACCGATCCCATCATGAGCTTACTAGTCAATGGTGATTCCCTGCGTGCCTGCCTGACCGCTCTCCGCCAAGCCACCGCCCAACTATCCACGGCCATCCTTCTTATCGAAGACATCCAGCTCCTAGCCTCCGACGACCCCAGCCGCCTCGAGCTGACACTGGCCCTTCTCCAGGCTCTCGCCTCCCACCCTGGCATTCGCCTCGTTGTCACCACTACCACCAATGCTTATCAGCACATATTTCAAAACGACTACGCCTTCAACCGCACCTTCGACGCGCTAGAACTAGCCGTCGCCACCCCAGACATCGCTACCCGCATGGTCATCCACAACCTACCCCGCCTCGAGCGCGCCAACCACCAAACCATCACCCCAGACGCCGTCGCCCAAGCCGTCGCCTTCGGCGCCCGCTTTGGCCACGGCCGCCAGCTGCCCGACTCAGCCGTCCGCTTGCTCGAAGACTGTTGCACCGCCGCCAGTCTAGACGGCCGCGACCACGTCACCGCCACAGACGTCAAAACCATCGTGGCCGAACGCGAACGCCTACCCTTGTCCGACCTTGATCCCACCGCCTCGCAATCAGCCGACCTAACCGACCTCGAACCCGCCCTCCAACGCGCCGTCGTCGGCCAAACCCCAGCCATCCGAGCCATCGCTCGCCATCTAGTCAAAGCCCAACTCGGCCTGGGCGACACCACTCGTCCCCGCGGCTCCTTCCTTCTGCTCGGCCCTTCCGGCGTAGGCAAAACCGAAACCGCCAAAGCCCTCACTACCCACGTCTACCACAACCCGCAGGCCCTGGTGCGCCTGGACATGTCCGAGTACGGTGAAGCCCACGCCGCCGTCCGTCTGATCGGCTCACCCCCCGGCTACGTCGGCTACGAACAAGGCGGCCAGCTCACCGGCGCCGTCGCCCGCGAGCCCTACTCGCTCGTCCTGCTCGACGAAATCGAAAAAGCCCACCCCAAACTGTTCGACCTTTTCCTTCAATTGCTCGACGATGGCCGTCTCACCGACAGTTCCGGCAAAACCGTCGATTTCACCGAGACCATGGTCCTAGCTACCTCCAACGCCGGCGCCCAAGAAATCGCTCAAGCCGCCGCCGCCGGCCACAACGTCCACTCCAGCCAGTTCATGCAAGACGTTATCCTGCCCCTCCTCCTAAAGTCCTTCCGACCCGAATTCATCAACCGCTTTGACGCCATCCTGGTCTATCAACCCTTGAGCCTATCCCACCTCGTCTCCCTCGCCCAACGCGAGCTCACCAAACTCGGAGCGCGCCTGTCCAAGCTCGGCATCACCTTCGCCGTCCCCGATGTTACCCTTGCCACCCTCCTCGCCCCCACGCTCAACCCATTATTTGGCGCCCGCCCCGTCCGCCGCCTCATCGCCACCCACTTCGAGACACCCATCGCCGACCAAATCATCCGCGGCCAACTCCGCGGCCAACTCCGCGGCCAACTCCAAGGCCCGGTCACCATCACCGGCACCGAACCCTGGATCCAGAACCCAGTAGGTGAGGAGGTATTGGCATGATCACCTCCCCTACAGTCCACATGCTCCTTACCAAAGCAAAACGCCCCGCCGGCCAAAGCCAGCGGAGCGCCCATATCACACGCGTCCTCGTCCTAGTCACAAATGCGACGAGCCGCACCGTTAGCTGGCACAAGGTCCACCGAACGACCAACCAGCTCACAGCCAGCAACCTGCGAACCTACATACCAAGCCGGCATTTGAATCCAAACGTATCTGCCATTATCGGGATTGAACGTCAGCAATCCGCCGTCCAGGCCACGCCATACCTCTCGCTCGACCGACTCAGGGTCAAAATCGCTCGCCTGCGCCAGCCCGATGAGCTGCTCAATCGTTTCCATCAACAAACCTCTCGACAACACCTACGGGGAATCTTTCTGCCTAAGTCTCATACCACAGCCAGCCTAAATACACAACCATGAATACCCTAACTCTCGAACAATCGCACCCAGAAACCACCGCCGAACTCCTGGCCACCGCCGGCGAAGTGACGGTAGAGATCGTGACCGACGAAACCGAGCCAGTCCTCGT
>CAZGZY010000131.1:0-3211 GCA_964530365.1 uncultured Candidatus Saccharimonadales bacterium | reverse complement strand
TGGCCAACACCGGCGCCACCACGATCTCCACCACCAACGCCTCGGCTCTCCTCGTCCAAAACAGCTCCAGCGTCGCCATGCTCACCGTCGACACCTCGGGCGAGAAAGTCACCGTCGGCCCCACTGCCGGCGACACCGTCGGCGCGCTGCTCGTTCTGGGCAACAAAACCAACGCCGGCGACCCCGCCGGCGTCAACGGCGCCATGTACTACAACTCCAACAACCACGTCTTCCGTTGCTACCGTGACTCCAACTGGGAGCCCTGCGGCATCAACCCCATCGACCGCGGCTTTGCCATTCAAGACGAGTTCCTCGGGGGGGCCAACACCAACATTGCCAATAATACCGTCAACGGAGAGCTGGGCTGGAAGTTTGCCGTCACTGCCGCTACCGGAACCGTCAACTTTAACGGCGGCTTGGCGGTCAGCGCTGACCACCCCGGCTTCTTAGAATATCAAACCCCAGCCACCGCCAACTCGGCCAACACCCTAATGCTTGCGAGCACCAACGGGCCGAGCATGATCCTAGCCACAGGCGACGTATTCAAGTCAACAATAGCCCTTTCATCTACCTCAAACACTGTCTTCCGTGCTGGCCTTCACACCGAAACTACCGCTACCACCCAGCCGGTATCCGGCGTGTGGTGGGAGGCCGATACCTCGGGCGCTCGAACCACTTGGTACTATTGCACCGGCAACGGTACCACGGCCAGCTGCACAAACAGCACCATAACGATCGCTGCCAATACCTGGACGCGTTTAGAGATTCGTGTCACCGGCAGCACCACCGCCACGTTCATTATTAACACCGGTTCCGGCAACAACTCCTTTAATGCCACTGGCAACACGATCGACATGACCAACGGCGTCACGCCCGCCTACAGCCTATATGGTTCTACCACGACGCAAGAAACCATGTATATCGATTACTTCCAACTTTATGGCCTCACTACCGCCCAGCGGTAAGCTTTAGGCATCTCAGCCGAGCATCGCCGCGCCATTCAATAGCTTTACGCACCCGCTAGCGCCTCCTACACTAGAAACAAGTAACTCAAGAGGTGAGGCAATGTTAAGTAAACTGAGTAATCTCAAGCTAAAAATAGGCTATGTTATTGGCCTCTCCGCAGCAATGGTCGTCGGCGGCGCCACTACGGCTGCTGTCATGGCCGCGATTCCCGATCCCAGCGGCGTCATCCACGGCTGCTACCGCAGCAACGGGACACTGAGCGTCATCGACAGCGCCACTCAAGCCTGCGGCACCAACGAAACGGCTCTTAATTGGAACCAGACCGGTCCCGCCGGCACTACTGGAGCCACCGGGCCCCAGGGCCCGCAAGGCCC
Organism: uncultured Candidatus Saccharimonadales bacterium; assembly: GCA_964530365.1. GTDB lineage: Bacteria > Patescibacteriota > Saccharimonadia > UBA4664 > UBA4664 > CAZGZY01. Next base: position 1,871 of record CAZGZY010000131.1, on the reverse strand, counting down.
CGCCGGCGCCAATGGCAGTGCGCCTGTCTCGAACATTATCACCACCGTCAAAAACGCCAGCCAAACAGTCCTCAGCATTACAAGCGTGGCGGACGTCATCGGCGAATGCACCACTAATAGCAACGGGAACACAATACCCTTAGTAAAAGTCCAAAATACTTCCGCAAGCACCTTCGATTACGGACTTGGCCGTCAAGGCCTGTTAGCGGCACTCGCGCCTGGGCAGTCCTATGAGGATACCGAAGATGGCTCCGAGCAAGTTATCATTAGAATGCAAACCGGACAAACAATCATCATAAACAAATATTCTGGCATTACCTCTGACAGCAATTTCAACGTCACCGGCTGCAAGTTCATGGCTTCTGCAATCTCATCGTAGCCTAGCCATGTTCATGCCGCGGCTACTTAACGTGCGCGAGCGAATCCGCAAACAGCTCCACCGCCGCATCCGGCACCCCGTCCGGCGAATTAATCAGCACCAGAGATTTGCCGGCCAAAATCGCCACGGTCGTTCGCGTGTCGTAGTCAGCCAAGTAACCGTGGCCAATGCTGGGGCTGATCTCGCGGGTTGGCCGAAACGAGTCCACGTCGAGCTTCGGGTCTAGTGGCTGAATGCTCACAAACACTGTTTTTTGGTGCTGGTAGTGGTAGGTGTAGCTAAGCACGTTGGGTTGGCTATTAACGGAAGCCGGGTCAAAACTAAAATCGCTCGGCGGATGGTGGGGGAAATAGGCCGAAAAACTTAAGCTCGCGTATGAGTCATGGGGCAGCCCCGCTAGCGTGGTATGCTCGCGGATGTACCAAATGGCACTTGCTGCCAGCGCCACCGCCAGCACCGCGCCGCCTGCCGCCAGTGCCACCTGCCGCCACCCTAGGCCCCGAATGGTAATCGTTAATTCGCTCATGCATCCATTATATAATGCGTCATCGCGTGCGAAGCGAAGATCACCAAGCCAGAGTTAAAAAACGCTGGCACTTCACCCTACCAGAGCCAAAAACTTGACGCGATGTGCCAAAAACGGCCGCCACGTCAAATCAAGCCTCCGTTACCGTGGCCGCCACTGGTTTCGAGCCGGCCAGCCTCATCGTTAAAACTGGCGCCACCGTCACCTGGGAGGTCCAAGACGAATCACACTCCGCCCACTGGATCGAAGCCGACCCCTACCCCAACCCCGAGCCTTCATCGCTCAGTTCCGGCCGCTTGCTCGACGAGGGCAACTTCAGCTACACCTTCGCGCACCCGGGCACATACCACTACCACGACCGCCTCGATCCCACCTGGGTCGGCGCGGCGCTACTACCCGTTGGGCGAATTGTCGACGGCGACCGATCCGCTTGTGCTTAATCCCGGTGCGCACCATAATAGCCCCATGAAGCGCCGCCAACCTCTTCCACCTCTCCGCGCCCTTCCGCCCGCCGGCCGCCTGGCTGTGGCTGTAATTGCGCTCGTCGCTAGCGCCGCACTGCTCGGCCTGTCGCTGCCCACCCGCGCCACCGGACCATACGAGGCCCCGCTGCCCAGCCCCGTCATCAACGCCCAGGGCGTCGGCGCCGCCAATGCCAACCACCTCTTCGTCTCGCGCGCTTGGGACTTTGGCCAAATCCGCCAAGCCTTCAACACGGCCAACATCTCGCCCGGCGACCAAACCGCCGTCACTGCTGCCCACGACGCGGGCCTGGCCGTTATCCTGGAGTTCGACTACAAAACCGACTTCATGGCCGGCAAAGACATTTCGGCGCAGGTGCAGGCTGTGGTCAACCAAGTGCAGGCCAACCCCGGCACCATCGAGGCCCTGTGGATTGCCGACCGACACAACCAAAAATATTCCGACACCCAAGGACTCGCTTACCCAGCAGCCACCGGCGGCGTT
>CAZGZY010000130.1:0-3228 GCA_964530365.1 uncultured Candidatus Saccharimonadales bacterium | reverse complement strand
CCCACGACACGCTGCTTAAAAGGCAGCTGCTCTAACCAACTGAGCTATGGGCCCACATGGATGCGGGCAGGCGCGGAAGGGATGTAGAACCGCTAAATAATACCGTATTTTGCCTCATCTGGCAATCTGGTGAGGAACGGGCGCCGGACCAGGACGGTGCAGGTGCAGAAGTATATCGCCTATCGCAATACTTTAGAGGAGTAAAAGTATATCGATAGCAGATATACTTTTGCGGGCGTGACAGCCCACCGCGCGAGGCACTGCCGGAACCCGTTCTGGGTGGACGGGCGCATTTCTAGGAGGACGGACCTCCTAAATGGCTAACGGCCGCCTTTTTCGCCTTTCATGAAGCCCAATAGCAGCGCCACCACGGGTAAAAGCCCGAGAATCCACAGGTGGAACTGTTGGAGGTTGGTGGCCAAGAAGGAGCTGCTGTCGGCTGAGGCCATTTCGCTTACGGGCATAAGGTGCAGAGCGCTGGAGACAATGAGGCCGCCCACCAGCAGTCCCACAATGACATTAGCGATGGCCGGGCCTTTGTCGTGGCGCTTGCCATGGACAATGCCAATGAACCCGAAGATGACGATCGGCAAGCCGAGCAGGAGCCAGCTTACTTGGTCGCTGCCCAGCATCTTCAGATATGGCGCCACGATGCCCGACATTTGCTCGGCCAGCACGATGCCCACATACACGCTAAGAATGAGAATGCGCAGACGTTGTTTGCCGGCGATAAGGCCGTAGACGCCCATGCCCAACAGGATGGCGATGATGATAACGTTGATGTCGAGAGCTGGCAGTTGCATTGGCGCTTATGGTTAGCTCCAGTATAGCACTAGCGCGCTTGACGGTGACGGGCATTGGACCAGCGGAGGTCAGTGGCAAATGCGCAGGACCAAGCCGAAAACCTGGGCCCAGCTGCAGGGGTGGGCGAAGAACCAGGTGATGTTGAGGGCGATAAATAGATTGGTGGCGCCAAGAGCGATGAGCCGTTGGTGCTCGCGCCACTGACGCCGGACCGTCAGGAGGATAGCCGTGGAGAGAATGAGCACGGTGGGCACAACGAAGATCGCCACCACGGCGAAAAACACGGCCAGGTCGCTTTCGCGGCCGGTGACGCCCAGATCGCGGATGGCCACAAATTGGCCAATACCCGGCACAATGAGCAGCGCCGTGCAAAGCAGCATGACGCGCAAGCGTTTGTTGAGACTGAGAAGGCGATCGCGAAGAGCCATACAGCGAGTATACGCCTAGCGCTTGAAGAAGCCTTTTTTGCCGCTGTCGTGGGCGAACTCTTCGAGTAGTTCCCGCTGCTTAGCCGAGAGCTTGGTGGGGGTTTCAACAGTGACGGTTACCAAATGGTCGCCCCGCGCGTGGCCATTGAGGCCCGGGACGCCGCGGCCAGACAGTTTGAAGACTTTGCCGCCTTGGGTGCCGGCCGGGATCTTGAGCTTTACTGGGCCCTCCACTGTTTCGACGTCAACTTCGGTGCCGAGGGCGGCCGATACCATGGGGATGGTGATTTCGGTGAGGATGTCGCGCCCCTCGCGCTCGAAGCGCCGGTCCGAACGCACGCGGATCTGCACGTACAGGTCGCCTTTTTGGCCGCCGCCGCGCGGGGCCGCGCCCTGGCCGGTGATGCGCATGGTGGCGCGGTCGTCAACGCCGGCCGGGACCTTCACCGCCACGGTGCGTTGGCGGCGCTGAACGCCGGTGCCGCGGCAGACGGTGCAGGCCTTCTCGGGAACCTGGCCGCGGCCGCCGCAAGTGGGGCAGGTGCTGGCTTGCTGAATGGCGCCGAGAATGGTTTGCTGCACCCGCGTGACCTGGCCGCGGCCGTGGCAGGTGTCGCAAGTCCCCAGCTTGCTGCCGGGCTCGGCGCCGTTGCCGTGGCAGTGCGCGCAGGCGTCGTCGAGGGTGAGGGTCACGTTTTTCTCGACGCCAAAGATGGCCTCCAGAAAGTCGATGGTGATGCTCACTTCCAGATCGCGCCCCCGGGCCGGACCGCGCTGGGCCCCACCGCCGCCGGCGCCACCCATGAACTGGTTGAGGATGTCGGAGAAATCAAAGCCCTCGAAGCCCTGCCCCCCAAACCCGCCGGAGTATTGGCCTCCCCCACCAGGCTGGCCGCCGCCGAACGGGTTCCCCTGCGCCCCGGCATGGCCGTATTGGTCGTAGCCGGCCCGTTTGCCCGGGTCTTTGAGGGTGTCGTAGGCCTCGCCGAGCTCCTTGAATTTGGCATCGTCGCCACCGTGCTTGTCGGGGTGGTGTTGCATGGCCTGTTTGCGGTAGGCGCGCTTAATTTCCTCGGCCGTGGCCGTTTTGGGGACCCCCAATATCTCGTAATAATCACGCTTACTTGCCACGTTTCTTGTCCTTTTGAGCCCGGTCGTAGGCTGCCACGATTTGCTCATCGGTCACGAGCTGCCACTCGCCGCAGGTGAGCGCGAGGCCGCGGTTGAAACCGCCCTTTAGCGAGATGTTTTTAACCCGCGCGCCCCGAACTTTGGCGGCGCGGACTGCCGCGACCAGATCGGAGTCCGAGCTGAAGATGGCTTGGTGGACGCCTTCGTCGCTCTCGAGCACCACATCAACCGCCAACTGCACATCGACGCCCTTCTCCTGGAACACATACCGGGTAAGCCCACACTGCGGGCAGGGAAAGGCTTCGCGAATTTTGAGGTTGCCGGCGCGGACCACCGAGATGCCCTGCCCGACGAGCATACTGTTCCAGCCGGCCGCCCAGGTGATGATTTCTTTGGATTTGTCGGCGGTGAACTCGTCGTGGGTGTCGGCGTGGGCGGCCTTGAGCTTGGTGGTGTAGTAGGAGATGGTGACATCTTTGGTGCCGACGGCCTCGCGGCACAAGCCGGCCAGGTCAAATGCCTTGAGTTCCTTGCGCTGGCCCACCCGGCCATGGCGCTGCAGGACCCCGACGAGGCTGTGCATCAGGTTTTCTCCATCGATATAAATTTTCATTGTCCGCAACTTCTTTCGCTATATAGAAACACCCCGCTAGAATAAATCCTGAGCGGGGGGCTGATAAACTCATGGTATCAGAGGCCCGCGCGGGTGTCAATTTTAGCGTGATTGTACGTGTTTAATGGTACGCAATTAGCACTCGAAGGTCAAGAGTGCTAAGGCTTGAGCCCCGGAGAAGGTGAGGTTGGGCCTTGGCGGCGGCGTTGGAGGCGCCACACTAGGAGGCCGCCGCCGGCCGCGAGCAAGGCG
>CAZGZY010000129.1:0-3235 GCA_964530365.1 uncultured Candidatus Saccharimonadales bacterium | reverse complement strand
AATAACATAATCCCCCCCCGCCGGGCCAATTTTATATTACCGGGCCCCTAAATACCACCAAAAAAGCGGCGGGGGTGGGCATTATGGTGTTTCGAGAAACGACCGCCACGAGCAATTACGAACACGATTTGTTTTGGGCGCGCTAAGATAGCAAGATGCTTGTGCTTGCACCGCTGCGGGGGTAAAATGATAAGCGTTAGAATTTTATTGCGAGGTAGGGATTAACAGGTTTATAACTAACCTGAGACGATCGGTATCACTCTCGCGTATCGCTCTGGCCCTCGCGGCTCTTGGGCTTGTTTTGGTTGGATTGGCGTTGCCGAATTTGCAATCGGCTCAGGCGACATCAGGGGTTATTAACCGCACCATAAACTTTCAGGGCCGGTTATTGAACAATGCCGGAGCGGTGGTGGCTGACGGTTTGTACAACATGGAATTCAAGATCTACCAGGATGGTAGCGGACGGTTGGCTGGGGATATCGTCGATGGAGCTATCCCCGCGGGAACCTTGAAATGGACAGAAGACTGGGTATACGGCATAAACACGCCCGATAACCGCGTGGTAGTGAAGAACGGCTACTTTAGCGTTACTTTGGGGTCGATTTGTACATTTACCTCCACGACTTGTACGGCTAGTACGGGCAACTCGCAAACTAACTCGATCATGGACTTCAATCAAGATACGCTGTGGTTGAGCATGAATGTGGGTGACACCGGCTTGCGGGCAACTTTCTCGGTGGCTAGCGGTGACGGTGAAATGCTGCCCATGAAGCGCATGACGAGCGCGGTGTACGCGCTGCAGGCTCAGAGCTCCAATACGTGTACCGGATGTATTTTGCAGGCGCCCGCGAACACGGCGCAGAACACCATTGCCCCGAACCAGGCGGCGGCCACGGTAGCGCTAACGGTGACGGCCAACGCGGGGGCGACGGCGTCGCAGGCGTTGATAGTGAACGAGTCGCAGGCGGCGGACGCGGTAACCATTAATGTGTCGAACGGTTCGGGCACGGCGACTAATGGCTTGCTGATAGCCAAAACCGGCGGCGGCGCGCTCACGAACGGCTTGGCCTTTAGTGGCACGATTGGCGACGACATCAAGCTGCAGAACGCGGAAACGATCGACAACGTTACGAACGGCACCGTTAATGTGGCGGCGGACAGCGGCGCCTTGACGTTGAAGCTCACCGGTACGGCCGCCACTGTATCGAATTCGGCCGGCGCTTTGGGTGTAACGTCGGCCGCCGCTTTGACCTTAACCACCTCCGCGAACGGTAACCTCAGCTTGAGCCCGAACGGCTCGGGGGATGTGGTGGTGACGCAGCCGGCCGGTTCGAATGTGCAGGTGACGGCTTCGGCGGCGTCCACCGTGGACCAGCTGGCGGTCACGAACGCCGGGCAGGCCTCGGCGACTACCGGCGTGGATGGGATTTCGCTGACCTTTGGCAGCTCGAACGCCTCGGGCGACGCACTGCATGTGGTGCCGAGTTTTGCCAGCACAACCACGGCGCTCACCTACAACGCGATTGAGGCCGACGCTTTTAGCCCAACCAACACGACCGGTACCGATACGGTGAACGGTTTGAAGCTGGGCAACCTAACCGATCCGGGCGGCAGTGTAACCTCGAACGCGCTCAACATTGGCTCCGGCTGGGATAACGTGCTCACCTACAACAATGCCACGAGCCTCATTAACGGCACCGGCCAGTTTAACGGGGCGCAGATCCAGAACGGTACAGTGGCGAACGCGGCATTGGCGAATTCGAGTGTTACCATTAACGGCACGGGGATTTCGGGTGGTGGCGCGGTGTCGCTGGGCGGCACGTTGTCGCTGGCCACGGTGTACGGTTCCGCTGCAAGCACGGCTGTGCAAGGCAACACGACGCTGGTGTGCCCGAGCGGTACCGGGAACGTGAGCGGTGCGGGCAACACTATTACGCTCGGGACAGGCGGGACGTGCACGGCGCTGGATACGGTGGCCAACCCAACGTTTGGTACGAGCGTTAAGACGCCGACGGTTATTTACTCCGGCACCGGTAATACGAGCACGACCACGCGCAAGAGCATGGTGGTGACGAGTACGGTGACGGCGGGAGATGCGGTAATTATTGATACCGTGAATGCCGGGCAGGTAACCACTACCAACACGGCGGCTTCGAACAAGATGTATGGCATCGCGACCGCCACCCAAGGTAGTACGGGCCAGACGGAAGATATCGTCACAGGTGGCACATACCAAGTGAACGCCGACGCCGTGGCCGTGGCGGTGGGCGATTTCCTGGTGTCATCGACCACGACAGGCCAGGTGACGCCGGCGGCGAACCCGGCGGCTGGCACGGTGCTGGGGCGGGCATTGTCGTCGAAGGGCGCGGTTGCGGGACCGGTGTGGGTGGCTTTGAGCCCGGGGGCCGGCGGCATTACGGGTGCTAATCAACAACTGAGCAACTTGGCTGCCACCGTGGCTATTAACCTCAGTTTGCTGCCAGGGACCACGAACTCGATCGACTTGGGGTCGGCGAGCAAGGTCTATACGAACGCCTTTGTGCGCAACCTGTCGTTTGATAGCGCGGCGGCGGGGCAAATTAACTTTAGCGCGGCGGCGGCGGGTGCGGCGAGCGGCCTGAGTATAGCGGGGCAGACCGGCGGCGCGGGGAACGCGGGTGGCACGGTGACAGTGCAGGGTGGCACGGGTTCGGCCGGGGCGGCGAGCGCGGCCGGTGGCGCGCTAAAGCTACAGGGTGGTAACGCCAATAGTGGCACTGGTAGCGCTAATGGTGGCGATGTGCAGCTGTTTGGCGGCAGTTTGGGCGGTGGTGGCGCGGCCGGGAATGTGCTCTTAGGCTACAACGGTGCGTCGGCCGTCGGCCTCGTGGGGGTGGCCGGGGCCGCGACGGCCGCCACTGCGCTAACCGTTAACACCGGCGCTTCCGGCAACGTGGGGCTGCTGGTGTCGGGCGCGGCCAGCCAGTCGGTGGATTTGCTAGACATTAGGGCCAACGGCGTGGCCAACCCGCTCTTGAGCGTGGGCGCGACGGGCGCGACGGTGTTGCGCAACTCTGCCGACAGCACCACGGCCTTCCAGATCCAAAACGCGGCCGGTAATAATATTTTGACCGTCAACACCAGCATCTCCCCGGCGGTGTCGATTGGTCATTCCGGAGTGGGCCTGCAGGGGCACATCGGGACTGCTCTCAAGGGCACGTATGGCAGCTGTACGTCGGTGAACCACGTGACGTTT
>CAZGZY010000128.1:0-3238 GCA_964530365.1 uncultured Candidatus Saccharimonadales bacterium | reverse complement strand
TTTAATTGCCAGTTTGTTTGAGCGTCAGGTCCGCCGTTTAATTGCTCGCCACAGCCTCAAAGTGGTGGCCGTGGCCGGTAGCGTCGGCAAAACCAGCACCAAAATGGCCATCGCTACCGTTCTGCGCCGCAAGTACCGCACGCTGGTGCACGAGGGCAACTACAACACCGAGGTCGGCCTGCCGCTGTCGGTGTTCGGGATGAGCGTCCCGGCCGTGATCACGAACCCGTTCGCCTGGATCGGCCGTCTCATTCAAACCGAGCGCGTCATCCGCGGCGCCTACCCCTACCAGGTGCTGGTGCTTGAGCTGGGCACCGAAATGCCGGGTGAAATCCCACACTTTCTCACCTACCTCAAACCCGATATCGGCGTCATTACGGCCATTACCCCGGAACACATGCAGCATTTCCCTGACGGGCTAGATGAGGTAGCGGCCGAGGAGTTGTCGCTCGTGGTCGTCTGCAAACAAATATTGGCAAACCGCGACGACACGCCGGCGAAATACCGGCATAAATATATTGACCCCCACCCTCGCCACCACTACTACGGCCTCGGCGGGGAAGTCGGGTATGGCTTCAAGTTAGGCGAAACCGACCCCATCAACGGCACCACCGGCACTCTGTTCAAGGCCGGCCATGCCCGCATCATTGGCATTCATTTCCAGCTGTTTGGCGCCCATAGCTCTAAGGCCGCCGCCGCCGCGTATGGCGTGGCCGACCTCATGGGGCTATCGCGCGGGCAGGTCGAGGCGGGCCTGGCTGACCTGCACCCGGTGCGCGGCCGCATGAACCCGCTGCCCGGCATTAATGGCAGCACTATCATTGACGACACCTACAACTCCTCCCCCGAAGCCGTTGTGGCCGCTTTGGCCGCGCTGGCCGCCGCCCCGGTCACCGGCCGCCGGATCGCGCTGCTTGGCTCCATGAACGAGCTCGGCGCCGAGGAGGGCCGGTACCACCAAGAGGCCGGCGTGGCGGCGGCCGGCGTTGACCTGCTGGTAACGGTGGGCGAGGTGGCCAACCGCTATCTCGGTCCGGCTGCCGTCCGCGCCGGCCTCGACCCTACGCGCATGCAACCGGCCGACTCGCCCTACGCCGCCGGTGAGTACCTCAAGCTCATTCTGCAACCAGGCGACGTCTTGCTCGCCAAAGGCTCCCAAAACGGGGTCTTTGCCGAGGAGGCGCTCAAGGTGCTGCTCGCCCGCCCCGCCGACGCCCACCAGCTCGTGCGCCAATCGCCCGCCTGGCTGCGTACCAAGCGCGCGCAGTTCAAGGCCTAAACCGCGGCCGCTCCGCCGCCAACTGGGCTTTAAGCGCCGAATATAGGGCGCTGTCCCGCACATAAATGCCGAGCGTATCGCCACCGATTTGGCTCCGAATGGCCATCCCATGTAGCGGCCCGCCTGCCAGCGCCACCATTATGAAATATTTCGTTGACTCAATTGGTGAACTCATAATTTCGCTATAGTTCTATCACACACGTCTATTCTCCGTCGCCCCGCTCCCGGGCACGAAGCGCCTCGGCTCCCGCCTAAGCAAACAAAAAAGCCCCGCTAACAGGGGTAAATAGTGAGGGTCCGACCCCCGCCTCGTCGTATGAATGGAGGCGGGGGTCGCTGCAGGGGTAGGGGTTCTCAGAGCAGAGCTACGGCCTGGATCACGATGTCCGTGAATAGCAGTGCCAGGCCGAGGAGGGCCAGAATTCCCACGAGCACATTACTGCGTTTCAGGAATTGCACCACCGCCATGAGCCTCCACTCCTTGTCGAACAGAAAGAGGTACTCCTCTTCCTTGTTGCGCCTGATGCGGGCGCGTTCGAGCGGGTGGTAAAAGCTGGTCCACAGCACTCGTGCGCGCTGCATCCCCATGCGGATCTGAATGCCGATCGACAAGCCGACGCACAGGAATGCGCCGAGTAGCCACAGCAGCGTCAGGCCGCGCCCTTGGCCAAGCGCCAGGGCCAGCGTTGCAAACAGCAGGGAGATTAGCGTAGCCGTGACGCCGCTCGAGGCGGTGAGTCGGCCCAGCTCGTTGTGGAAGAACTCGGTCTGTTCACGGAACGACGCCATGTCGCTTTCGCGCAGGTCGTGGTCACTCTGCCTGCTGATCTCTTTGATCGCCCCCTCGTCGTACTGGGGCGCTTCACCGAGGGCCAACATGCGTGTAAACTGCCACATGTGCCACCACGACGAGTGGTTCTCCTCGAGGAGTTCCCGGACGAAAGGAGCCGACGGGTCGTCGGCCGGACGTTCGGGTTGAACCGAAGGTTGCTGGGTCACCAGAACCCCCTTCTTTTATCGTAAGAACAAACCCCTTGGAGTATATTATAACCCAAAAACTATAATAACACAAGCTCAACGCCTACCCAGCGGCCGCCGAGCCCTAAAACGCAAAAGCTGCTCGCTTCGCCACCAGAGATCGGTGGCGAAGCGAGCAAGCCGTCAGCCGTCGGCGAGGGACGGGAACGCCCCGAGGATCTGTGCGGCCATGATGCCGGCGCAGGCGCGGCCGGGTGGCGTCCCGCAGTTGCACGAGTACTCGCCATTGCGGGCCTCGAAACGTACCACATGGTCACCCAGCACCCGAACACCGCCGACCGGGTTGGCCCGCTCAGATGCCACCCCGGCCGCGGCCAAAGTGACACCGCTGGCCAGCAACTCGTGGAGCTGTGCCTCCGCGTCGGGCCACTGATATCGCTCCAGCAGCTCCGAGGCTCGTTCCTGCTCGCCCTGGCCAAGCCGGGCGAAGTACCGCACAGCGTCCCAGTGCTGCGCCAGTATCTCACCCAGCCCCAGCCTCTTGGCCGCCAGCGCCAGGTCGACGTCGCCGGCCGCGGGGTGGTTCGCCACAAAGAGCTGGCGACGGCCGTCGGGGAACCACAGTTCCAGCGTGTTGGCCCTGAACACGCACCATGTGAGACGGCGCGGCGGGGTCGGCGGAGGGCCAACCTGGCCCACCCCGAACCGCATATCGAACGGGCCCCTTGGCGAGCGTCCTCTCAATACCACATCACCGAGATTATCCTCGACCCCCACAAGCCGGCACTGCGTCCTTACTTCCTCAGATGTGCTGGAAACGAATGTGCCGTTCCCGATCAGTGCCTGAACCGACCTTATGAACTGGTCCTCGGTTGCCGTAGTTAGCGGGTAGCTCTCTTATTCTGCCATCACAAGCCTCGCCTTCAAGTCTAGACTGATGGGACATAAATAATGTCACAACTTGCCCTCCAGCTCTTCGTT
>CAZGZY010000127.1:0-3316 GCA_964530365.1 uncultured Candidatus Saccharimonadales bacterium | reverse complement strand
AAGCCATAGAACCGGTCGCCGTACCCAATTAATTGCGTATTGATTAATGAGCGCCTTTTGCGATGGCGATATTGTCGGCGCCAAATGGCACAAAATTACCGACTTGCCCAAGTTAAAACTATCGCCGCCCACCATCACCAGCCTCCAAAGCCTCGGGTGCCTTTAAGTAGCGGACCAGTAGTTGACAACGCAACCATAAGTGCAATAATAAGGCTACTTTAAGGGTAAAAATAAACGATTATGAATACCAAACATTTCAACGACCAGCGTGGCGTGGCCATGCTTCTCGAGCTAGTGCTTGTGGCGGTGGTCCTCGGGCTGGTGGGCCTAGCTGCCTACCAAGCCAACCACCACGCGCCTACGGCGGCCAACACAATCGCCCCTCCAGCGCCCTCCAGCGCCGCCGGTTTGGCCGCTTCGGCCGCGGCCGTGGTCGACCAAGACTCCGCCTCCGACTCCAGCTTAAGCGCCGGCGCCGACGCCACGGCCTCGGAGCTCGGTTCGGCCGACAGCGACGTCGATAACCTGGGGGGAAGCTTCGATGCGAACTCTTTCTAGATACCTCTTGCTCGTTACCGCCAGTTCTTTGCTCGTTCCCGCGTTCGCCGTGGCCGAAGGCGGCACAGACGATCACGTTAGCGCCTCATCCAGCCCCGAGGTTCACACGAGCGTTAGTCCTCAACCGCGCACCGGCGAAGGCTCCGGCCACTTGTCGGCCGGTGAGCACGTCCAGCCGGCCCAGCTCTGCACCCGCATGGGCGATATTGGTGGCACCGTCAAAGATGACACCAACCAACACTTCAACGAGCTGTCCAATAACTTTGCCGCTCGCGGGGACAAAATTAAGCATAACTTCTCTGACCTCTCCGAGAAAATCGACAGCAGCCGCAAAGCCTCCGACGCTAAATTGGCCGGGTTCTTGGCCAAGCTCGACGCCAAAGCCACCACCGATGCCCAAAAGCAAGCTATAGCCGCATTTGAGGCCAGCCTAAAGCAGGCGCTGGCTGCCCGCCGCGCCGCCGTCGACGCCGCCAACGCCGCGTTTAAGGCCGCGCTGCTGGCCGACCTAACCGGCCGCCAAGCCAAGCTCAAGGCCGCCGCGACCACGTATAAGGCCGCCGTGGCCGCCGCCGTCGCCCAAGCTCAGGCCAGCTGTACCGCAGGCGTTAGCCCCGCTACGGTTCGCGCTACCCTCAAGGCCGCCCTGCAACTGGCCAAAACCAACCTCGACGCCGCGCGCAAAGCCGCCGATGCCGCCGCCAACATCGACGCCCTCAAGGCTACCCGCAAGGCCGCCGTTGACGCCGCCGTGGCCGCCTTCCAGGCCAGCGTGAAGTCCGCGCTTGCCACCCTGCATGCGGCCCTGCACGTCGCAGACCCCAGCCCGAGCCCCACCGTTACGCCTACCCCGTAGGGGTTCGGCCCCGCCAACTATCAGGCCGGCCCGCCGTGGGTCGGCTTGTTGGTTTTGCCCACCCGGCTCTTCGGCGTTCGCGCACCTCGTCAAATTATGTAGAAATTTTACATAGGTAAAAAGTCTACATAAAATGCCAGCATGTACCCCTATTCCGATCTTCCCGAACCGCTTAGCCCACTCGCACTTTATATTCTACTAGCGCTATCGCAATCCGAATCGCACGGGTACACTCTCATGGCCAGCGCCAGAAACAACTCCCTTGGCAGCGTTAACGTAAAAAGCGGGCTACTTTACCCGCTGCTCAAGAAAATGGTCGACAAAGGGCTTATCGAAAAGGCCGGCCACCACCCAACCGGCAGATCCGGTGAAACCCGCTTGTATTACCGCATCACAAACAGTGGGCTAACCCGCCTGCGCGGCGAGCTAAAACGCCTCAAACGCGCGGTCGAAATCGGGGAGGCCCAAGGTCATTTCAACGACGAGCTCCCCGCCGATCTGCGCGACCTTATTGAAAGCCTAAAATAGCTTATTTAACCTCGAAATCGGCGCCCACGGCCTGCAGCTTCGCCCACAGGTCCTCGTAGCCGCGCTCAAGGTGCTGAATGCCGGTTAACCGGCTCTCGCCGTCGGCCACCAGCGCCGCGATCACCTGCGCCATGCCGGCCCGGATGTCTGGGATCTCAATATCGGTGCCGTGTAGTTTGGTTGGCCCCTTAATAACAGCCGAGTGGCGCTGGGAGCGGTTCCGGAAGCGGCACGAGAGCTCACCTAGACACTTCGCGAACACGCCAATGTCCGCGCCCATGCGTTGCAGGTCTTCGGTGTAGCCAAACCTTGTCTCCATAACCGTCTCATGTACTACCGAGATGCCCTTGGCTTGGGTTAGCGTCACCACCGTTGGTTGCTGCCAGTCGGTGGCAAACCCGGGGTAGGTGTCCGTTTCCAGCTCGATCCCGTACAAGCCCCGGTCCCCCCGGCGGAACCGCAGGCCTTCGGGCGTTACGGTAAAGTCGCCGCCAATCCGCCGCACGGTGTTCAAAAACGTGCCCATTTCATCCTGGCGGGCACCTTCGACAACAATCTCGCCACCGGTCGCTAGCGCCACATTGGCCCAGCTGGCCGCCTCCAAGCGGTCGGGCAGAATCCGGTAGTTGCCCCCATGGAGTTTGCTCACCCCATCCACCGTAATGACGCGGTTAGCGCCAAATTCTACAATCGCGCCCATTTGCTGCAGCAGCTTCACCAAATCCATAATCTCAGGCTCAATCGCCGCGTTCTCGATCCGGGTTCGGCCCGTCGCCAGTACTCCGGCCAAAATCACCGTCTCGGTGGCCATGACGCTTGGGAAGGGGAGGGTAACCGGCATGCCGCGTAGCCCTGTCTTGGGGACAGTTGCCTGGTAGCTGTGGTCGGTTTCGACGATCGTCGCCCCCATCAGCCGCAGGGCCTCAATGTGGAAGTTCACCGGCCGCGGGCCAATTTTATCGCCACCTACCAGCGGCACCTCAGCTTTGCCGGACCGATGCAGTAAAGGCGCCAGTGCCAAAATCGACAGCCGGTTGGTTTGGCTCAGTTTTGGCACACTGGTGGCCGTAATATGCTCGGTTCTAAGCGTCGTCCGACTGCCATCCCTCACCACATGCCCGCCCACAGCCGCGCAAATCTCCGCGGTAATGGAAATTTCTTCAATCTGCGGGCAGTTATCGAGCACTATCTCGTCTTCGGTCAAAAGGCTTGCAATCATCATTTTGGAAGCCGCGTTCTTGGCGCCGGCTACCCGAACTCGGCCAGACAGCGGTTTGCCGCCCTGGATATAAAGAGTTTTGGTCACGATATAGATATCCCTTTCGCCCTCCATCATACCCCATAGCGCTTGGGTAAGGTAGAATGGCTGTATGA
>CAZGZY010000126.1:0-3353 GCA_964530365.1 uncultured Candidatus Saccharimonadales bacterium | reverse complement strand
ACAATGAAAACGCTACTTAAGAGAGGGGAAATGTTGTGATTAGAAAACTATTATTGGGCCTCGGGAGTGTCGGGGTAGCGCTCCTTCCAACCCTGGCATTAGCTAGTAACGTTGGGGTGAATTTCGAGTCGCCAACCTACTCGGCCGGCAATATTAACGGGCAAGACGGGTGGACCAAAACCGGCGGCTACGACGCGGCTGTGATAGCCAACACCTTTGGTTACCCCACATTCGGCGGCCAAAGTTTGCGAATCTCCGACGCCGTCACCTCCGGCAGCTTCGGCGACCAAACCTTCGCTAAGCCCCTCACCGACGCGGTCGGCGAGGTTGATTCGACCGACGGAACGTTCTCGCGCGGTACGCTTCAGAGCCATTTTGAGATGCAATTTGATATCGCCTCAACGAAAGCCACTCAGCAGCCCGGTATGCACACCTCCGTTTCGCCCGACCGGGGCGACGGCTCGCGCATGAGTTACCTCCGGTTTGAAGACGGCGCCACCGGCCTCGATATCTTCTTTGATGACGTTCAGGGCGCAACCAACCCCGCCAATTTTGTGGAGACCCAAATTGCCACCGGTCTCACGCGCGCTACGCCCCACACCGTTAAGCTCACGTTTGACGCCGTAAACGGCCCATCAAACGATGTCGTTAAAGTCTGGATCGACGGCGCGCTCAAGGTCACCGGTACCAGCTGGGAAAACTACTACCGCTACGACTCTGAGTCCGCGGCCGAGCAGAGTCCGCGCATTGTCAAGACGATGCTCTTCCGCGAAAGTGGCGCTGCCAATCTGGCTGACGCCGGCAACGGTTTCTTGATTGACAACTTTAGCCAGTCTTCCGGCCCGGTTGTAGTCGCACCTCCGACCAGCAAAGACCAGTGCAAAGGCGACGGCTGGAAAGCTTTCAATGCCCCGAGCTTCAAAAACCAGGGCGATTGCGTGAGCTATGTCGCGTCAAACGGCAAAGCCAAAGGCAACCCCATCACGCAGGCTCTTGCTTTCCTGGCCTCGCTCCTCTAAGCCGGGCTAACCACCCATAACGCACAAAGGCTCCGAAGAGCCCTTGTGCGTTATGGGATGCAACCCGCACTCTTTGGACAATTCGCACCACCACAACCGCGGCCGCCGAGTTATGGCGCCAGCCGCTTAGTGTCGCGTGGGAAGAGTGTGGCCTCTTTAACGTTGCTGAGGCCACAAACGAGCTGGGTCAGGCGGTCAATCCCAAAGCCACAGCCACCATGTGGGGGCATACCGTATTTAAACGCTTGCAAAAAGTACTTAAAGCCAGGGTGCTCAATGTCAATACCGGCCGCCTTCATCTGCTCCACCAGCTTGTCGTAGCGATGCTCCCGTTGAGGGCAGGTCGCGATCTCAACTCCCCGGAACAACAAGTCAGCCGACTTGGCCGTCTTGCCGTCCTCGTTTGCCATGTGATAGAACTTCATTTTGCTGATGGGCAAATCTGTTGCGAACACCGCCTCGCACCCGTCGTGCTCGCGGGTATATTCGCAAATCCAGCGTTCCTCGTCGGGCGTCAGGTCGATCTCGTGAGTCATATCTTTACCGGTCGCCTCCTGGTACATCCGGTGGATCTCCGCCATAGAATAGCGCGGATAGTGCGGTTTGAGCGCCAATTTAGGCGCGTCCATGCTCTCCAGCGCTTCGGCATTCTCGGAATAGGCGCGAGTAATGGCTGAGTAGGTCATATCTTGAACCATGTTGAGCACGTCTTCTTGGCTTTGGATAAACCCAAACTCGATGTCGAGCATGGTAACCTCGCTCATATGGCGCGTCGTCATGCTCGGCTCTGCCCGGAAAGCCGGCCCAATCTCAAACACCCGCTCGAACGCACCAACCATCATCTGCTTATACAGCTGCGGGCTTTGTGCCAACGTGGCTTCTTGCCCGAAATAATCCAGCTTAAACACTTCAGCGCCGCCCTCGGCTGCACCCGCCACCAATTTGGGAGTTTGGATCTCAACAAACTCGCGCTCTGTCAAAAACTCCCGGATATAGCGGGTTAAGGCCGCCCGCACCCGAAACACTTTCTGCTCCTGGGGGTTGCGCAAACTCAACGCCCGGTTCTCAAACAGTGTGTCGAAGTTCTCGCTCCGGTGGTCGATCGGCTTATCGATCTCAATCGGCATTACATCGGTCACTGGGGTAATAATGGTTAGCACCGGCTCGTGCAGCTCCACACCGCCCGTCGCCCGCGGCTCCACCACCACCGTGCCCTTAATGCTCAGTACAGTACCGAGCTGCAGGCCATCAAGCTTGCCCTGCTCGCTCGCGTCCTTAACGATCGCCTGCACGATACCAGTGCGGTCGCGCAGCACCACAAACACCATACCCCCCAGGTCGCGGCGTTTATGTAGCCAACCGCGGACTTCAACTAGTTTACCCGCGCGCTTCGCAAGTTGTGTAATCATTGTTGCTGCCATCCCAAATCTCCTTTATATAACAAAAATCCCCGCGGTTTTCCCAAAAATCTGGAAAATCCCGCAAGGACGACTAGTGTCGTGGTGCCACCTTGCTTTGTCGCACCCGGAGGCGCAACCTCAATTACTGCTATAACGGGCTTACCCGAGGGGTTCTAATGACCGTGTGCGGCGTTCTTCCCCTAGCTCAGCGGTGTCAGCCGCGTCAATGCCGGTACGTTGTTCATACCATAAACCCCAGGGGTCGGCAAGTGCAGCTGCTTCAGCCTAGTGACAAAGTTCTTATTCTGTGTTAAAATGTGACCAAAGCTAATTACACCGTGGATATCCAAGGCCGCGGCGTTTTAATATGGATACCCCTATGCCCGAGATGCTCACCAAGACCGAAATGATCCGCAACGTTGCCATTATCGCGCACGTTGACCATGGCAAGACCACCCTCGTGGACGGTCTGCTTAAGCAATCCCACACCTTCCGCGACAACCAGGCAGAGATGAACCAAACCGCCATTCTCGACACCGGGGACCTCGAGCGCGAGCGGGGGATCACCATTAGCGCCAAGACCATCGCAGTCGAGCACGACGGCTACAAGATCAACATCATCGACACTCCCGGGCACGCCGACTTCTCCGGCGAAGTTGAGCGTACCCTGAACATGGCCGACGGCTGTTTGCTCATCG
This sequence comes from uncultured Candidatus Saccharimonadales bacterium, assembly GCA_964530365.1. Taxonomy (GTDB): domain Bacteria; phylum Patescibacteriota; class Saccharimonadia; order UBA4664; family UBA4664; genus CAZGZY01. The sequence goes on along the minus strand of CAZGZY010000126.1, from coordinate 236 downwards.
TGGACGCCCAAGAAGGCCCCATGCCGCAGACCAAATTCGTACTCTCCCGCGCCTTGGCTCTCGGCCTGCAACCGGTGGTGGTCGTCAACAAGATCGACAAGCGTGACCAGCGCGCCAAGGAAGTCGTGGAAGAGGTGGAGCACCTATTTTTGGACCTCGCCGTGTCCGACGACCAGCTCGACTTCCCCGTGTACTTCGCTATTGGCCGCGACGGCAAAGCTTGGGATCACGAGCCC
>CAZGZY010000125.1:0-3365 GCA_964530365.1 uncultured Candidatus Saccharimonadales bacterium | reverse complement strand
GGGCTCGCCCCAGTAGTGCTGGCGGGAGAAGATCCAGTCGCGGAGCTTGTATTTGACGGCAGTGCGGGCAACACCTTGGTCTTCGAGGAATTTGACGATGGCACGCTTGGCTTCGTCGCCCTCGAGGCCGTCGAATTGGCCGGAATTAATGAGCGGGCCGTAACCGGTGAAAAAATCGTTGACGAGTACCGCTAAAGCCTCGGGTAGGGCCGTGATGCCGGCGGCTTGATTAAAGTGCCCGGAATCGGGGAAGGTAACGAAGCGGGCAAATGGCAAGGTGTGGTCGGCATGAGCCCTGAGTGACTCAAAGGGGATGTAGGGATCGGTTTTAGAGCCAAAGATAACCATTTGACGTACCAATTTGCCATGGCGGCGCGGTCAAAAGGCGCTTTCGCAATAGCTTCGATGCCCGGTACGCTGTCCCATTTGAATTCGCGCTTAAACCAATCCCAGTCTGCATTTGGAACGGTAGGTGCGACCCATAGGAGCTTGTCGATCTTGAGCTGGTGTTTGAGCAAGAAATGCGCGGCCGTGGGGGCGCCGAGACTATGGGCAACAATAACTGAATGCTGGCTGAGTTCCTTGGCGTATGGTTCGAGCGCGCCGACCCAGGCATTAAGATCGGGGTGCGAAGAATCGGGCAAATCGGGCACGATAACTTTATAGCCAAAGGCCTCAAGCTGGGCTTTGGTCCAGGGTAGCCAGTTTTCCTGACTGTGCCCTTCTGCGCCATGCAGGAGGAGTGCGGTTTTGTCGCTGGCGGGAGTGGTCATGACGGGGATAATGGGCAGATTGTATTCTTTGGCGAACGCGCCGTCGCGCTCGTCGTGGGCGGGAACGGCCATAATGGCGCCGGTGCCATAGCCGTAGAGCACGTAATCGGCCACCCAGACTGGCATTTTCCCGCCGGTGATGGGATTTTTGGCATAGGCGCCGGTGAAAACGCCGGTTTTCTTGCGGTCGGTGTTTTGGCGGTCGATTTCGGACTTGGCCTGGGCGTCTTGGATGTATTGGGTAACGCGGGCGCGGTGCTCGTCGGTGGTGATGGCCTCGACCAGCGGGTGCTCGGGCGCCAGCACCAGGAAGGTTGCGCCGGCGAGCGTGTCGGCGCGGGTGGTGTAGGCAGTAATAATGGGCTCGACTGAGGCAAAATAGTAGATTGTAAATTCGGTATCGGGCCCGATTGAGTCGCCGTAATAGCCGCGATAAGCCGCCAATTGCCCACTCTGAGAAGCAAAAGGCTCGTGCCCATCGAGGTCAATCGGGATGTCGCGGAGGACCTTGGTTTCTACCTGGGTGATTTTAGCCTGGGCAAAAGTTTTGACATCGGAAGGGCTAAAGCGAGTCATAAATGTGGCGTAATCACCGACTTTAAGCTGTTTAGGCTCAAGCCGGATAGTTGTCGTTTTCTTGCCATCGAGAATGAGTTTGGTCAATTCAGGCGTGAATTTGAGCGAATCTTTCGGAGCGTGGGCGGCCTTGGCGCCCACCACAAAGTCAATCTCGGCCCCCTCGCTGCGGCCGATCCAGTTCACCTGTTGGTCGGCGATGCGGGGCGGGTAGTCGACGGCCTTGAGGCCCTCGATGAGCCTATCGGCGTAGTCGGTGATGCGCAGCATCCACTGCTTGAGGAGCTTTTTTTCGACCGGGGTGCCGCAGCGCTCGTGCACGCCGTTGACGACCTCTTCGTTAGCCAGGCCGGTTTTTTCTTTGGGGCACCAATTAATGGGCATCTCGTGCTGGTAGGCCAGGCCGGCGGCGTAGAACTTGAGGAAGAGCCACTGGGTCCATTTGTAAAACTTGGGGTCGGTGGTGTTAACTTCGCGGTCCCAGTCGAAGCTAAAGCCCATGGCGTCGAATTGCTGGCGAAAAGTGGCGACGTTCTCGGCCGTTGCCTGTTGTGGGGCGATTTTGTGCTTGATGGCGTAATTTTCGGTGGGCAGGCCAAAGGCGTCGTAGCCCATGGGGTAGAGCACGTTGTAGCCCTGCATGCGGCGGTGGCGCGCCATCACATCGCCCAGCGTGTACTCGCGGGTGTGGCCGGCGTGCAGCCCGGCGCCCGACGGATACGGAAACTCGGTGAGCATGTAGTATTTGTCGCGGGTTTTATCGCCCGTGACGGCGGCATAGAGCTTGGTGTCGGCCCACAGTTTTTGCCACTTGGGCTCAATGGTTTTGGGATTGTATGATTTCATAGCTGGGCTCAATTATACCTACAAATTGCTTTCTCGCAAAAAATGTTCCATTATTAGCTCTCCGCCCGTGCTTTGAGAGAGGTAGGCAAGGTGTCCGATATGCATCGGCTCACGAGGCGAAGCGTGCCGCTGGCACTGGTTTTTCTGCAGAACGTTCTCAGGCGAGGTTTTCGCTACACGCTTGTAGTCGACGGCGCTGAAAGCCGGTTGGCTAATTGTGTGCTCGATCGCCTCGTGGAGACGCCGCATGGCATTCGCATCGCATTTCATCCCGACCCCGTTGCTTGTCGAGTTGGGATCGACCTCCATGCGCCTGATGACGCTGCAAACTCTGGCAGTCCGATTAGAGTCTGGTTCTACCGGACTAGCGGTAGTGTTACTTTCACCGCCAGGGCCGGCAACGGCGGCGTCATCCGGCATCGGTTCGCGACCAGGGCCTAGCGTCATGGTCGCCCGATTCAATCGCACGAAGCGGTCGCCCGCCTTGCCCGACTAGTGCGGGGGAGGCGGGCGATTTCGCGTTTTAGGTTATGGCTAGGTCGGCGGATTGACGTAGTCGCCTATTTATGTCATGCTCCTAGCTACCTTACCGGAACTACCCCCTAAGAAAGGGGCCCCATGAGGATTAGTCAAATGCCGGCCAGCTTGGCCCGCGGCCTTGCCGCTGTGACCAGCTGGACGCGCAGTACCACCAGCACGAAGGGTGAGGACGCCCGTGACGTCTCCCGGGCGGCTGGGTTCGTGGTCCTCGCCCTGATTTCCCTGCTCGCCGCGGCGATGGCCATGTTCGAGGGAATCGCTTCCCTCCTTCTCCTGGCTATCCTGCTGGCCGGCGTCGGCCTCCCGGTGACGATCGCGATCATCGCCAAGCGGTCCCGCTCCCGCCGGCCCGGCGAGGCGTGGATCGATTGGTTCTTCCGGTGGGTGGCCTTCTACATCGAGCCGTGACCAACTGACCCGCCTTACCGCTACAGCTTCACCTCCACTAGCGGTAGCCCGCCTCATCCTGAACCCAGGAGGAGGCGGGCGATTTCGCGTTTTAGGTTATGGCTAGGTAGACCGGGAGGGCAACTTGTGGCATTATTGATGTCCCATCAGGCTAGACTTGAAGGCGAGGCTTGTGATGGCAGAAGAAGAGAGCTACCCGCTAACTACGGCAACCGAGGACCA
>CAZGZY010000124.1:0-3478 GCA_964530365.1 uncultured Candidatus Saccharimonadales bacterium | reverse complement strand
CGAGCAAATCCCCGGCGAGCGGTACTACACCGGCCAGCGCCTCAAGACCTACGTGGTGCGCGTGGAGCAAACCGCCCGCGGCCCGCAGATTGTGCTCAGCCGCGCCCACCCCAACATGGTGCGCCACCTGTTTGAGCTCGAAGTCCCCGAGATTGAGGCCGGCACTGTTGAGATCATCAACATCGCCCGCGAGGCCGGCGTGCGCTCCAAGGTAGCCGTGCAGTCGCATGCCGCCGGCGTTGACGCCGTTGGCACGTTCGTGGGCGGCCGTGGCTCGCGCGTACAGGCCGTCATGAGCGACCTCGGCGAAGAGAAGATCGACATCATTCCGTACTCCGACGAGCCCGAGACCTATATTGCCAACGCGCTTTCGCCCACCAAAGTGGTGAGCGTTTCCCTCAACGAAGCCGACAAAAAGGCCGTCGTGCGCGTGCCCGAGGACCAGCTCTCGCTCGCCATCGGCAAGCAAGGCCAGAACGTGCGCCTGGCCGCCAAGCTCACCACCTGGAACATCGACATCGTCTCGGCCGACGAGTCCCACATTGAGGCCACCGCTGAAGCCGCCGAAATCGCCGCGGCGGGCCCCAAGGTCGACCTCGAGAGCTCGCTCATTGATGCCGTTAACGCGGGTGCGGGTACGACTGGGGCCATCGACCCAGCCATGGACGAAGAGGCTACCGGCGCCCAAGCCGACGTCCTCAGCGGCCAAGAACCCGAAGGCGACACCGAGCAGCCGAAATAACCTACCGGCCCGCCCAAAACGAAACGAACCCCGCTACAACAACGAGTGGGGTTCGTTCGCGTAGTGGGGTCGAGGTATGGAATTGGGCGCCCCGACGTCTTACTGGGCCGTCGGCTGGATCGATGCCAGATGATCGAGAAACGCCTGCGCGGCCGGGATGTCGCCCCGGAAGCCGTCGCCCTCGAGAGCTCGTTCGCGCCTGCGCCAACGCTCGACCCACTTTCGGAGCTCCTCGGCTGCCGGCGAGCCGGCGTATTGCCGCAGAGCCGTCCACTGGCGGACGGCCTCCTCGGCAATCCGCCGGTAGAGGGCGGCCTCGCGAGCAGCAAAGCCCCCCAGTATGGCCCTCGCGTCCGGGTGATCAAAGCCGAGGAAGAGGTCTCTGCCGTCTTCGATCAGCTCAAGGGCCGGCTCGAAAACCCGGTACCAGGGGTGCTGGTAGACCACCCGATGGGTAGTCCGCCGACGCCCCAGCCAGTCGCGCCGAGTGATCTCAACCGTGGTTTCGAGCGTGAGGACGAACCAACCGGCGGTCGGCTCGTCCAGGGGTCGGGGGGACTGGTGCTGGGCCGGGTCGAACACTGTCGTGAATCGCCACCGTGTCCGGATACCGGCGGGGCTTACGGTGCCGTCAAGGTTGACGTAAAAACCCACGGAAAGGTGCGCATATCGCTTCCGCATAATGCTTCCTCTCGCCGACGCGCATGGTTGTCGTTGCGCATGCGGACTATACAATAAGTGCAAGAAATACTCAAGTTTTAGGTTGCCCAAAGGGTTGGCCTGAGTCCACTCGCATTCATGAAATAGTACCATTATGGTACAAAACTAGCAGAATTGAGCGTAAAAACCTGGCCAAATTACCATAATGGTACTACCATCTCCACATGCGTGCCTCCAGTACCAAATCAATCTCCCTAAGCCCCGAGCGTCTGGCGATCTTGCTTGCCCTCGCCTACACCCCAGCGTCCGCCCCGGACATTGCCGGCCAGGTGGTGGCCGATTCAGTCGGGAACCTTTACCTTAAAGGCACCTCCTTTTACCGGATGCTTCACGAGCTTGAGCGCAAAAGCTTCATCACGAACAGCCCCGTCTACGACCTCACCCCCAAAGGCTGGCGAACCCTCGAACACGAGCTCCAGCGTGTCGAAACTTACCGCCGTCATCTCAAAATCCGTCTGTCCCCGCGCCAGTACAAAGCCCCGCACTCAGACAATTAGCACTCACTTGCACAGAGTGCTAACAATGTTATACTAAATGCATATCTCACAACTATGGGACTGCATCTACCGTTTCACTTGACTGTCGGTTACCAGCGTGCGAGGGTAAATGAAAGGACAAGCCAGATGGCCGATTTTAGTTCACAGTTCGATCGGTTCACCGAAAATGCCAAACGCAGCCTGGAGAATGCCGAGCAGGTCGCCACCCAAATGGGCTCCAGCTACGTCGGGACCGAGCACATTTTGCTGGGCATTCTCAAACAAGACACGTCCATCGGCGCTAAGATTCTCAAAAATGTGGGGGTGACCTTCGAGAAAGCCCAGCTGGTCTTGAGCTTCTCACAGCAACTAGCCGCCGGTGGCTACAAAGGCGCCTCCGAAACCGCTAAGCGCACGCTCACCTATTCCTTACGGGTCGCCAAAGAGTTCGGGCAGCCCTACTGCGGCAGCGAGCACATTCTGTTTGCCATCCTGAGCGAAAAAAGCGCCCGGGCTATTAGCCTACTCAAAAACGACCTGCAAATCGACCCGGCCGTTATTCGCTCCGAGCTCGAAAACTACCTGGGCAACCAGCAGTACTTCTACGCCGAAGACGAGCGCCAGAGCACTCGGGCAGGCAAGGGCGCCAACAAGTCCAAAACGCCCGCCCTCGACCATTTCGGCATCGATCTTACTGCCAAGGCCAAAGATAACGCCCTCGACCCAATGGTGGGCCGTGAGGCGCAGATTGGCCGTGTAATCTCCATCCTCAACCGCCGCACCAAGAACAACCCCGTGCTCATAGGTGAGCCCGGTGTGGGCAAAACCGCCATCGCCGAAGGCTTGGCCCAGCGCATCATCGCCGAAGACGTGCCCGAGATGCTGCAAAACAAACGGCTGGTGATGCTCGATCTGGCCTCCGTCATTGCCGGCACTAAATACCGTGGCGAATTTGAGGAGCGGCTCAAGAAAATCCTCGATGAGGCCAAAGCCAGCCCCGACGTCATCTTGTTCATCGACGAGCTCCATACAGTGGTGGGGGCCGGCGCGGCCGAAGGCGCCATCGACGCCGCCAACATCTTAAAACCCGCGCTATCCCGTGGCGAGATCCAAGTGGTTGGCGCCACCACCATGGACGAGTACCGCAAGCACATCGAAAAAGACGCCGCGCTCGAGCGCCGCTTCCAGCCGGTGCAGGTGCCGGAGACCAACACCGAAGAGACCATCGCCGTGCTGCGCGGTCTGCGCCCCAAGTATGAGGAGCACCACCGCGTCGAGATCACCGACGAGGCCATCACCGCCGCCGCCAAGCTGGCCAAGCGCTACGTGGCCGACCGCTTCCTGCCCGACAAAGCCATCGACCTCATCGACGAGGCGGCCTCGCTGGCCCGCATCAAGCGCGGCGGCTCCAGCAAGGCCTTGCGCAATCTCCAAAAGCAGCAAAGCGAGATCCGCGACGACATCGAAAACGCCGTCTTCGACCAAGATTTTGAGCTCGCCGCCCGTCTCAAAACCCGCGAAAGCGTCATTGGCAACAGAT
>CAZGZY010000123.1:0-3601 GCA_964530365.1 uncultured Candidatus Saccharimonadales bacterium | reverse complement strand
CTCCTTTCTAGGGAGATACGGCTTAGTAATAAGCTCCAGAGGCTCGACCTCTGGCTAGACTAGCTTCTTGCATTTGATCTGCTCACCGCAAGGTGTGATGTGATTGTGTAATCGCTAGCTACGGTACTTCTAGGTCGGTCACTGCACTGCACGATAAAGTTTTCAAGCAAAACAACAAAACTGCCAGCTCTTTTAAAGAGTTGGCAGTTTTGTGTTAGGCTGAGGCCCTGAGATGCCGAGAGGTTAGGGAGCGACAGGCCCAAAGCTGCGGTCATTGCGCTGCTCGTAGGGTTTGGGGGCGCCAATTTGAGCTCGTTGTTTGGGCGTGAGGCTGGCGCGGTTTTTGGCTACGGTATCCTCGATGCCGGTGACATAGGGTCGCTGGGGTTGCAGGCTTAGGCTGAGGCAGTTGATGTCGCTGACCTTCCAATCGCCGTTGGTGGACCTGGTTTGGTCGAGTCGCAGGAAGTATTCAACCAAGTTCGGCTCCGTTTGCCCGGCATAGCTAAAGGCAGCGACCATGCGGGCAGAACCGCGGCCGTCTTCGCCCTCGTGGATGTAGCGGACGCCGGTGGGGGGTTGGGTGCTGCAAGTGATGTCATCGAAGTTGGGGTCTTTGTAGGCGTAGGAGTCGTTGAGGTTCTCGCCCAGACTTTGGGTAAAGGTTTTGCCTTGGTCGACGTAGGTGAGGTGGTAGGCGTGCGGGCTATGGACGCCGACATCGGTGCGATGGTCGCCGTAGTAGTGTGCTTGAATATAGTCGCCGACGAAATTGGCGGTGACGTCATCCCAGCCGGTGTTGCCGCTGCCGGCGGCCAGTTTCTCGTCGTTTACGCCGTCTTGGACCACACGGGTCAGATAACCGACGGGGCCGTTGTAGGACCAGAAGCCGGTGAGCGCGCTGGCGATGCCGAGTAGGAGAACGATGGTTCCGGAAATGATGAAGGCGCGGCGATGACGGGCGAGGAAGGGTCTGGGAGTTTGGTCCACGATAGGGTTCCTTAGATTTAAACGGTCCTTAATGGTGGCGGCTTGCTCGCGTCCGATACTCGCCAGGGCGTCGAGGAACAGGCTGGCGAGACGAAGGCGGGCGGTGGGAGGCGGCAAGGCTTGGAGGTCTTGGTAGATATCGTCAAAGAGCTGAATCATGAGTTTCGCGTAACTATGGCGGAAGGCGGCGGGGTAGAGCCCGGTGAGCGCGCGATAGAGGTGTTGGGCGCGGGTAAGCCGCGGCGGCTTAGGCATAGCGAGCGCCGTCGGTGCCGAGCTTATGGTTGGGGAGCAGACGGCGGGCGTGGCCAAGGTGGACGGCTTGCTCGAAGCGCTCGAGCTCGAGGCCAAGGAGCTGCCGGCCGGCCGGGGTGAGCCGGTAGTAGCGGCGGCGTTGGTCATCCATGGCGGGGTCGGGCCGCTCGTCGCTTTCTTCGATGGCTTTGGCGGTTATGAGTTGCTTAATGGTGCCGTAAAGAGAGCCGGGGCCGAGCTTGACCTGGTTGCTTGAATCGAGGGCGGCTTGTTTCATGATGTCGTAGCCGTGCCGTTCGCCGGTGGCGAGGGCTAGCAGGATATGGAACATAGCTGGACTTAGGGGGCTGTGGGGATTGGTGACATGTTCTGGCATAGCGACCTCTATAACAGCTATAGATATATCAAACTTCGATATAGTTGTCTACTATTATTTCTGGCTGAGGCCGCCAAAGAGGCCCTTGAGGGGCGAGAATAAGAAGTTCATGAGCTCCCAGCCGTAGCCGGTGGCGAAGATGAGCCCGGCGATGGCTAGGAGCACGCCGAAGATCTTAAAGATCCCATAGGTGGAGCCGGGACCGGTGAAGCGTTCGAGCCAATCTTGGGGACCGGTCAGGTTGACGATCTGGAATGTAAATTTCACCCCGATAACGCCAATTGCTACCATGGTGAGGCCGATGAAGAAATGCGAGAAGGTGAAGGCGGAAAACCTGAACATAGCGTAAGTATAACAAACCCCGCGGCAAAGCGCGGGGTTTGGCGGGATCCTGGTGGACGGATTCTATTGTTTGGTTTCGCTGCGCCGAACCTTGTTGAGTGTGGCTACGAGCTCTTCCTTGTTCATGGCGTGGCTGCCGGAGATGTCGAACTCGCTGGCCATTTTGCGCAGCTCATCAACTTTGTAATCGTCCATCTGGATGTCGGCGTCGCCGAGTTTCTCGCGGAATGTCTCGGTCTTGTCTTGGTTGGTGTTTACCATTGTGCTATCCCTCTTCATTAGGATGTAGATGGTAGTCCATGGCCGTGGTGCGTGTCATTGGGGGTTTTGCGAACCAAAATGCTTACAAAGAGACTGTTTTTTAGAACTGGTTCCAGATGTACTGGTTGGTGACCTCGTGGTGGTAGAGAATCTCGCCGGCCTTAATGGTGGTTCCGAGCTCGCGGGGATTGCGGTTGGCGCTGGCCAGCTTGTATTCGAGGTACTTGTCTTTGACGGTTTCGCCCAAGATCTTGGAAGTGTGTTCGCTTGCTTTAAACAACCGAATGGCGTCGTGGAGGGTGCCGGGCAGGAAGCGCACTCGCTGGCGCTTGTCGGCCGGTTCAGTCTCCGGAGCTTTGTCTTCGAGGCCGGTCTTGAGGATGGCAAACAGCGCGAGGTAGGGGTTGGCGTCGGGCGCGACCGAGCGGATCTCGATGCGGGCGCCGCGCTCGTTGGCAAACGGGATGCGGATCATGGAGCCGCGGTCGTTGGCCGAGACTTTGATCTGGTTGGGGGCCTCAAAGTGTGGGTCGAGGCGGCGGTAGGAATTGACACTGGAGTTGAGGATGAGGCTAATGTCTGACGCCCGGTTTAGGATGCGGTCGATGATGCCCCAGGCAAACGGCGAGAGCCCATCGCGTCCCTTGGCGTCATAGAAAATGTTGCGACCGGCTTTGGCGATGGAGAAGTTGGTGTGCATGCCGGAGCCGTTGATGCCCTGGATGGGCTTGGGCAGGAAAGTGGCGGTCATGCCGAGGCGGTTGGCGATCTGGCGGCAGGTGAGCTTGTAGAGCTGGACCTGGTCGCAGGCGCGCACGACGTCGGTGTAGGAGAAATTGATCTCAAACTGGGACGGCGCCACCTCGGGGTGGTCTTTTTCGTTTTTGAAGCCGAGTGCGCGCTGGGCCTCGGCGGTGGCGTCAATGAATTGGCGCAGGCGGTCGAGGGGCAGCGAGTGGAAATAGCCGCCGGTGGAGATGAGCTTGAAGCCGGTGGTGGCGTCGAAATGCTGCTCGGCGTCGACACCTTCGAGCAGGAGCCCTTCGAGCTCCGGGGCCATGAAGGCCTCTAGGTCTTGTTTGGATTTTATCTCGGCGGCGTAGGCTTGCAACCGGCCGCGGAAATCGGATTCGTAGGGCAAGCGGTCGCGGGTGGCGACGTTGGCGAAAACGATGACCTTGCCGGGCCCGAAAACGTCGGCCGGGAGGTGGGTGAGGCTGGTCCAGTCGATCGTGAGCCGCAGATCCGATTCGTGCTGGGCGCTAAATCCGCGGATGGACGAGCCATCGAAGGTGAGGTGGTCGAGCGAGCTCAGGAGGAACTTTTTGTCGTAATCGAGCATGTGGAGTCGGCCTTCGATGTCCGAAAAGCAGACGG
>CAZGZY010000122.1:0-3608 GCA_964530365.1 uncultured Candidatus Saccharimonadales bacterium | reverse complement strand
GCTATCATTATAGCCACAAAAACCTGGTACAATGCCAGCATGAAAATTATCATTACCGCCGGCGGACAGGGCACAAAACTGTGGCCTTACTCCCGCCAAAACAAGCCCAAGCAGTTCCAACCCATTCTCGATGGCAAATCCACCTTCACCAATCTTATTAGTGACCTCCTAACCGACTTCACCCCCGAAGATATCTACATTTCCACCAAGCAAGAGTTCATCAAACACGCCTCCGACCAGGCGCCCCAAATTCCCCTGCGCAACTACATCGTTGAACCCAACATCGCCCGCGACCGCGGCCCGGCCGACGGCCTCGCCGTGCTCACCCTCAGCCTCGAGCACCCGGGCGAACCCTTCATGATTATCCAGTCCGACACCCTGTCGCGTCCCGCCGACGCCTTTCTGAAGATGATTCACGAAGCCGGCAAGATTGTCGAACGCGACAAAAAGCTCGTCACCGGTGGCATTAAGGTCATTGAGGCCAATATGGGCGTCGACTACCTTCGGCTCGGCGCCCGCATCCATGCCGATACCGGCCAGGAAGTGTACGCCGTCGACGATTTCATCGAGCGCGGTTCGAGCCACCAGGCCACCAAAGAATTGCTTGAGCGCTACGACGTGATGGGTCACGCCAACCATTGTTGCTGGTACCCCGAGCTGTTTTTGGACGCCTACAAAGAGCACAACCCCGGTTGGTATAAGGCCCTCATGGAGATCCGCGATGTCCTAGGCAAACCCGGCGCCGATGCCGAGCTCGCCCGCATTTACGCCGGTATGGAGAAGGCCCCCACCGAGATGGTCACCAAGCACGCCATGAAAAGTGGCCGCGTTATCCTGCTGCCGTTTCGCTGGACCGATTTTGGCACCTGGGGGACTATGTATGAATACTTCAGCCAGGAGCCCGAAGACGTCTATGCCGACGGCCGGGTGGTAACCGTCGACGCCACCGATTCGCTGGTGAAAGTGAGTAACCCCAACAAACTAGTGGCCCTGGCCGGGGTGGACAATCTCGTGGTAGTCGACACCGACGACGTGCTCCTCATTATCCCCAAAACCAAGATCGAGAAAATCAAGGACCTCCAAAAACTCGCCGCCGAACACAAGTACGACGGCCACCAAACCTACTTGTAGAAGCTGCCAACGCCCCTAAAGGTCGGAGGGGCAGCTAACTTACAGCTTCCCAACTGGCACGAGCTCAGCGTTCAGCGCCTGGTGGGCCAGCTTGCGGTCGAACGTCCATAACGGCTTCGCCTCGCTCAGCTCAGCGTAGACGGCCAGACAACAATCCTCAAATGACAGGCCCGGACTCGCCAAGAAGAGGGGGAGCGCCTTCTCGAACAGCCGCCGGTTACAATTAATCTTCAGCAGTGCCGCCAAGCCGTCGATGGCTTCCGCGATCGCCTCACGGGTAAAGCCATAATGCCGCTCCAGTACAAACACCACTTCAATGACGGCCGTATCGGCCACGGCAAACTGTTCCGGGGCCTTCTCGAACAGCCTCACTACCGCCTCGTGCTGCTCAGGCACGTCATTGAGCAATAACCTCAGCAATACATTGGCGTCCAACGAGCCGGCAAAACCGGCCACCTACCGGGCTGCCTTTCGGTTTGCCTGATAGAATTCGTCCACACTTGTAACCGGTTTAACCCCCGGCTTAATATGGCGGCTCAACCGCTCGCTTAGCTCGGCCACACCGACCGGCCGGGAAATAGTGAGCTCACCCTTGTCCTCGTCGAACTCAATCCGCAGCACTCCGCCCGATTCGTTTATGCCCATTTTATGGCGGATCGCGGCCGGCAGAGTTGTCTGGCCCTTACGTGTGATAGTAATAAGTCTACTCATACCCATTACTGTAATTGGGCTCATTACATAATGCAATAGGTAATGGATAATTACTCGATAAAAATGCTACACTAGTCCCATCAACAAGGCCCAAAATATATGTGCGGCATCATCGGTTACATCGGCCAAGGCAATGCGCTCCCCGTGCTCATGAATGGGCTGCGCCACATGGAGTACCGCGGGTATGACTCGGCCGGGGTAGCCGTGCTCGATCACGACAAGATGGTGGTCGTAAAGCGGCCCGGCAAGATCACCAACCTCGCTTCGGCGCTCGATGGCCACGAGCCGGCCGGACACGTCGGCATCGGCCACACCCGCTGGGCTACCCACGGGGCGCCCAACGAGCTCAACGCCCACCCACACCAGGCCGGGCACATCACCATCATCCACAACGGCATCATCGAGAACTACGCGCCACTCAAGCAGAAACTGGCCGCCACCGGCGTCACATTTGCCACCGAGACCGATACTGAGGTGCTGGCTTGGCTCATCAACCATGAGCGCCAAACCGCCGCCACGCTCGAGGCCGCCGTGCTAGCCGCGCTGCTGCAGGTGGAGGGCACCTTCGGCCTGGTGGTGCTCGACGAGCGCGAGCCGGACAAGCTGGTGGCCGCCCGCCGCGGCAGCCCACTGCTGCTCGGCATCGCCCCCGACGCCACCTACATCGCCTCCGACGCCACGGCCATCATCGGCTATACCGACCGCGTGGTGTACCTAGACGACGACGAGATTGCCATCTGCACCCGGGGCAAATACGAAGTCATCGATTTCGAAGCCCAGGCCAAAGACCACGAAGAAGTCGAGCTCAAGATGGAGCTCGCCGCCATCGAAAAATCCGGCTACGACCACTTCCTGCTCAAAGAAATCATGGAGCAGCCCGCCACCATCGCCGACACCCTGCGTGGCCGCCTCGATCTCGAAAACGGCACCGGCCATCTGGGCGGTCTCAACCTCGACCCCAAATACTACCAACAAATTAGCCGCTTCCTCACCGTGGCCTGTGGCAGCGCGTTCTACACCAGCCTGCTCGGCAAATACTTCATTGAGCGCCTAACCGGCCTGCCCGTCGACGTCGAGATCGCCTCCGAATTCCGCTACCGCGACCCGGTTGTGGTCAAAGACACCGTCGGCATGGTGGTGTCGCAATCCGGCGAAACCGCCGACACCCTGGCCTCCGTTCGCGAAATGAAGCGCCGTGGCATCCCCACGCTCGGCCTGGTCAATGTGGTCGGCTCCAGCATCGCCCGCGAAGTCGACGGCGGTGTGTACCTGCACGCCGGCCCGGAGATCTCGGTGGCCTCCACCAAGGTCATTACTTCCATGATTCTGGCCCAGCTCCTTATCGGTCTCCAGATTGGCCGCGCCCGCCAGCTGTCAGTCACTGAGGGCCAGGCCATCGTGCGCGCTCTTGAAGCGCTGCCGGCTCAGGTTCAACACATTCTTGACCAGCGCGAGCAAATCAAGGCCGTTGCCAAAAAATTAGCCCACTTCAACAACGCCATGTTCCTCGGCCGCGATACGCTCTACCCCGCCGCGCTCGAAGGCGCCCTCAAGCTCAAAGAAACCGCCTACATTCACGCCGAAGCCTACGCCGCCGGTGAGCTCAAGCATGGCCCCATCGCCCTCGTCGACGAAAAGTTGCTGGTGGTCTTCTTGCACCTGAGAAACGCCCTCTACGACAAGTCCCAGTCCAGCCTCGAGCAAATCCGCGCCCGGGGTGGCCATGTGCTTGTAGTTGCCACGGAGGGGGACGAAGCCGTTAAGAA
>CAZGZY010000121.1:0-3630 GCA_964530365.1 uncultured Candidatus Saccharimonadales bacterium | reverse complement strand
GCGAACGCACGTGCACGATGGACAAGCCCGGCATCCGTCTGTCGATGATCCTGCGTAGCCGCGTGGAGGTCGTGGGCTATTTGCTGCTCGGCGACAAGCTCTCCGGCGACATTTACTCGAGCCAAGACATCGAGCTGCTGGAGATTATTGGCAAAGAGCTGGCCGTGGCCGTGCTCAACGCCAAGGCTTATGCGCAGATCCAGGAGTTCAATCTCACGCTCCAAGCGCGCGTCGACCACGCCACCAACCGCCTGCGCGTCGCCAACCGCCACCTCAAGGAGCTCGACCACGCCAAGGACGAATTCATCAGCATGGCCAGCCACCAGTTGCGCACGCCGCTTACCACCATCAAAGGCTACCTCTCCATGATGCTCGAAGGCGACGCCGGCCGGCTCACCAAACCGCAAGCGGAATTCGTCAACTACGCCTTCGGTTCCAGTGAGCGCATGGTGAACCTCATCTCCGACCTGCTCAACGTGAGCCGCCTCTCCGCCGGCCGCTTCCTCATCCAAACCAAGCCCACCGACATGGTGGCCATGATTGCCGACGAAGTCCGCCAGCTGCAAACCCACGCGACGGCCAAGGGGCTCAAGCTCATCTTCCACCACCCTAAGGATCCGCTCCCGCCCGCCGAAATTGACGACAACAAGACCAGGCAGGTCGTTATGAACTTCATCGACAACGCCATCTATTACACCCAAAAAGGCGAGGTGCGGGTGGTGCTGGAGCAATCCGGCGACCGGGTGCGCCTGGAGGTGACCGACACCGGCATTGGCGTACCCGACAAGGCCCGCCACAAACTGTTTAGTAAATTCTACCGCGCCGACAATGCGCAGATCGTGCGGCCCGACGGCACCGGCCTCGGTTTGTATCTGGCCAAGCGTGTAATCGAAGACCAAGGTGGTACAATTATCTTCAGTAGCGTCGAGGGTAAAGGCTCCACCTTTGGGTTCGAGCTACCATTTAAACCGCAACCGCCCACTCACGAGGACAAACATGCCAAGCGTTAACCCGCCAGCAAAAACCGAAGATAATAAGCCGGCAGCCGAACTGCCGAAAGCTGCCGACCCGGGCAAGGCAGCCGCAGCATCCAAGGCAGCCGAATCGGATAGTGACTCCAAGCTCATTCTAATTGCCGAGGACGACCCCTTCATTTCCCGCATGTACCAGATCAAGCTCGAAAGCGGTGGCTTTCGGGTACTCGTTAAAAACAACGGCCGCGACGCTTTTGAGGCCATTAAGTCCGAGCACCCCAACCTCGCCGTGCTCGACATTAACATGCCCGAGCTGTCCGGCCTCGAGGTGCTGGCGGCCCTCCAGAACGATTCGTTCGATTTCTCGACCATGCCGGTCATCGTGCTCACCAACTCGTCGGAGCTGTCCGACCGCAATAAGGCGCACTCGTTTGGCGCCGAATACCTCGTGAAAGCTGAGCTCACTCCCCGCGAGGTGCTCAATATGATTAGCGAAAAGCTGGGTCTCGAGCCAGCGCCGACCCCCAAGCCCAACAATGGCTGAGTCGCTCAGCCTCGCGTTCGCGGTCTTCGCGTTGGTGTTTGTTGGCCTGCGCGCGGCCGAATGGCTCTACCATCGCCTGCGCCACACCGCCGATTGGTCGCCCCATTGGGGCTCCTGGCTATTTGCCGTGCTGCTCGCGGTTTTCGCGTTTGTGTCGAACCTGGGCCGCTAGGGTCTTGGGGACCCGGCGCGGGCTTCGGCTGCCACCCAGGGCGGACCCCGCCTCATTGCCGGGGTCGCGCCCACGCAGGAATATCATCGGATTCCGATGGTCTTCACATTAGCTTCTGAATAATGGTTTAAAAAAAGCCTAAAACGCACAGCCTCAGGCTCAATAACCGGATTCCGGTGATCTTTGGCTACGAGAACGTACCCTGCGCGTAAAAAGCTTCCAACACAGCGAGCCGCGCGCCAAGCCCTACGGCAAGCCCAACGTGTCGCGAATCCGCCGCAGCGTAAAATCCGACCCCGCCGGCTGGTACGTCCCCGGCGCGGTCGTCACGGCTGTCACATACCCGGCGTCGCGGGCAATCTGAATGCTGGTGGCGGTGTAGGCGCCATACGGGTAGGCAAAGTGCCGTACCGGATGCCCTAGCTCCTGCTCGAGCATCGCCTTACCTTGGGCAATCTCAAACCGCTGGTCCGCGGGCGATAGCGCCGCCAAGTTGCGGTGGTTGATCGTGTGCCCACCAATGGTAATGAGCCCGCTGTGGTCGAGCGCCCGCACTTGGTTCCAGTTTAAGTACCCATCCCCGCAACCACCCGGAGGCTGCAGCGGGTCGCCATACCGGCGTCCCGCCCCAATGCACCATTTGCTGGCCTCGCCCGCGTCAATGATGTAGAACGTGGCCTTCATATTATGGCTCTTCAAAGCCTCGAACGCCCGCATCTGGTCCGAGAACCCATCGTCAAACGTTAGCACCACGGGCTTGGGCGGCAACGGTCCGCCATGCAGCCCAGCCAGCGCCTGATCGAGGTCGATGGTGGTGTAGCCGTGCTGCTCGAGGTAGGCCAGCTGCGCCTCAAAGTCGGGCGGCGTGTAGTGGTAGAGCACAATCGGCAAAAACACGCCTTGGGGGGTGACTACGGCCGGGGCGCCCCCCGCCACCACCGGCGGGGCGGCTGGAGCCACCGGCGGGGTCACGAGCGGGCCGCTGCCGCCGGCCAGCTCCAGCGTCCAGTTGTTGATGGCCGCATGTCCCGCCGCGATGTCCTCCTTGGCAAGGCGGTACTGGCCCGTGCCAAGGTCGAGCTCCACGCGGAAGAGCATTTGGTCGAGCTCCCGGTCGCTCACCAGCCGCACGCGCGCGGTGGTCTGTTTGCCTTCAAACCGCCCGATAGCCTGGGCCAGGGAGGCGTAGTCGGCTCTCAGCCCGGCGGGGTAGGACACGTATAGAGGCAACCCAGGCGAGGACGCCGGCAGCGTCGCGACCAGCGTCACAGCGCTAACCATGAACACCGTCGCCACCACCACAAACCCTAGCCATCGTTTCACCTGGGCACGCTTAATGCCCAGTTTCAGTATCTTCATTACCGTCATTATAGGCAGCCCCGGATAAGCCTGGCAAACCGGTTTCGCTATTCTGGCGCGCGCGGGTGGTACGATAATTGCAACAACGCAATTACGCAAGGAGCTGGAAACGACAATGCCCGCAAAGCAAAACGTTCTCATTATTGGTGCCGGTGGCGGCCGCGAGCACACGCTGGCCTGGAAAATCGCCGAGTCGCCCAAGGCCGGCAAAATCTACGTCGCCCCCGGGAATGCCGGCACGGCGCAAGTGGCCGTTAACCTGTCGATTAGCCCCAAAGACAAACCCGGCCTGGTTGATTTCGCCAGGACCCACCAGATTGGCCTGGTGGTAGCCGCCTCCGACGACGTGTTGGCCGACGGCATGGTCGACACCTTCCAGGAAGCCGGCTTTCGGGTTTTCGGGGCCACCCAGGCCGCGGCGCGGATCGAATGGTCCAAGGTGTTCTCCAAGGAGCTAATGACCAAGCAGCACATTCCGACCGCCCGCTACAAGACCCTCACCGGCATCGAGTCGGCCAAGGCTTACGCCGCATCCCAGCCGTTTCCGCTCGTTATAAAGGCCAACGGCCTGGCGCTCGGCA